>JBGSJB010000658.1:0-1844 GCA_041742175.1 Pirellulaceae bacterium | reverse complement strand
CCGGCCGGCAGCAACGAATCGGTAACGTCCCACAGACCACCCAAACCAGGCAACAACTTGCCGCTATCTTTCGCCTGCACTTCACGTTTGAAGATCGATTGCAGCAAATCGCCGAACAGTCCCGCCAAAGTTAACAACACTCCCAGTCCAACGATTCCCAACCAGTGGACTTGAATCGCTTCGCTGTCGAATGCTAACGATGCGAAGACCGAAAAGTAAAGCCAACTGATGAACGTTGCGACCAGCATACCACCAATCAAACCCTCGTACGTCTTCCCGGGACTAACCGCGGGACACAACTTGTTTCGTCCAAAAAACCTGCCTGAAAAGTAAGCTCCAGCGTCACTGAATTTTGTGATCACAATGATGCCCACCATCAGATAAAGTCCCCATCCGGAACTGCCCACTAACCGATTTGAGATCCAGAAGGCGAAACACAGCCCGAAGTAAACGGACACCCAGCCCGACAAAATGGCTCGCTCAAAACTGCGATTGCCTGTCTGATAATTTCGCAATTGCCAAGCGAAACATCCAACAAGTGCAAGCACCGAAGCCACCATCGGCCAACCGAGTTCACCAAGTAGACAGTTGCTCGGATAGGGCGAACCGCTGAGTGGCCAATAAACCGGAATCAGCGAAGCTAATATGATCCCGCCACAACCGATCAGCGCCGGTCGATCGATCGGTCCATAAGGACTCGAACGCAACAACGCGGTGCATTCCATCGCGCTTCCAAACATCAGATAGACACCCAGTGGCGACATCCAATAACCACGACCGCCCAGCGGCTGCCAAGCGTCGAGCCCCACGAAGCACAACGAGAGTCCAATAATGATGATTGCCGACAGTAAACGGTGCCGAAGCAAGCGATGACTCCTAAGCCGCGCTGATCCTTAGTAATGGTGCAAAAGTATAGCAACCCAACCGCTGCCCCTGTAGCTGACTCAAGCACCAAGTTTTCTGGCGACTCAGTTTTCTGGCGGCTCAGGCGGTGGCGGTGGCTTTGGTGCTTTCGGCGGTTTTTTATCAGCCGGTGACTGATTCGAAGTCGGCGCTGGCGGCGGCTCGGAACCGGCACTCGCAGCCGGATTCGGTTCGCTCGGCAAATGCAGCGTGCGGATCTGCTTGGCCGCTGCGTGCAACTGTTCCGCAATCCCTTCGCTGGCTACCGAACGAAACGCCACCGCGTGATCGTACTGCGGCTTCTGATGAAATCCTCGCTGATTCTCCAAGACGCGATCCACTTCGGCTTCCAGCGCGCCCAACCACTGCGGCACGTCTAAACCAACTCCCGTTGGTTGCTCCATCATCAACTTGCACTCTTCGATCAACAATTCGAACACATCAGATGTTTCGCCCGTTTCGCGATACTGACGCACCGCCGGTCCAACAAGTGCTCGCATGCGATCGACCGTCATCGGCCGCGTAAATCGTTCATGCAACCGATCCGCCACAGTGGGCATTCGCATCGCATATTTTTTCTGCAAGTTCGCTAAGTGCTCGATGTACGTTTCGCTTTCACGACCGATTCGTTCGGCCAACGCGCGACGCCATTGCTGAGCTGTTTGATGACAGCCCGCCCGCACCAACACCTCGTGCGTCCAGTAAATCGGCTTCAAATTCCAAGACACACGGTCGTAACGAACGCGCAGCCGCAAGAAATCGAGCAACATGTACAGCATCTCGCCGCGATCGGATTGCGTTGTCGTGCTGTTATAGTCGCGGTACTCGCTGTAGTGATCGATGATCGCTTCCAGCACCACACCCAATTCGTGTTCAGCATGCGAGCTGTCAATCGCGCCGTCGTCAATCGCATCCAATAACGGTTGCAATCCTTCGTTGTA
>JBGSJB010000657.1:0-12108 GCA_041742175.1 Pirellulaceae bacterium | reverse complement strand
GGTTACGAAAGTGAAGTCGTTCAAGAGATTGCCTAAGGGTCCGAATGGTGGCATCGAACTGCTGCTGATTCAGAATGTTGACCACCTTGGACGTCAAGGCGATGTGGTTGAAGTCAAACCAGGATTTGCAAATAACTATTTGCTTCCACAAGGTCTCGCAATTATTGCGAACGACCATCACAAGAGAATGGTTGAGAAGCACAAAGCCAAGCTTAAAGAGATCGAAAAGCAACGCCTCGGCGGACTGCAGTCACTTGCAGACAAGATCGCTCAGCAGTCGATCACTATCGAAGCCAATGCAAACGATGAAGGTCACCTTTACGGTAGTGTTGGTGCCACCGAGATCGTCGCTGCACTTAAAGCGATCGATATCACCATCACCGACGATCAAGTGCGTCTGCAAGGTCCACTTAAAGTGCTCGGCCTTTACACCGTTAAGATCCACCTGCATCAAGAGATTGAATGCGATATGAAGGTCTGGGTCGTTCCCACTGCTGCTGAGTAACTCACTAACTCACCTAGCTGACACAAAACTCAAAGGTCGCTCGAGTGTTCCACTCAAGCGACCTTTCTTGTTCTCTGCTCAAACTGTTTGCTTGTTAGCCCGTTGGCTTATTAGGCTGTCTCGCACTATTCCAATCCGGACTGCAGTGCTTCCAAGTGCATTCCGAAATGGTCGTCTAGGACTTGGGCATAGGTTTCTGGATGAGCTTTCAAGCAGTCGCGAACGACGCTGCCTAATGTAGGGTGCGTTAGAACGCTTCCAAACGTGCAATGCAAAATCTGCCGACCAGGCTTTGTAAAACCCTTGCCTTGCGGTACGTTCCCCCAGCATTCCAAGTACTCATTTTCCAAGTCGGAATCGCTGGCATCCATGGTTGCAGGAGCATCGGCAAGCGTTGCTGAGACGTGATAAGTTGCTTTGTCCGTTTCGTAACGTTCGCGAGCAAAGTCAATGATCTCACGGAAACTACGTGCGTCGTGCCTGGCTACCACGCGTAGAGCTTCTAAGTAACTCGTGCCTGCTGTCTTGACGTGAAAGCGGCCTTTCGTGGCTTTCGCAAGCAGTGCATAGATCGACAATTTGTCACTACCAGAGTGTAGGCTCAGCTTGTACGGTCCCAACAATACCGCGATCGCCGCATGATCAAGAAGTGACTTTTCCAACTGGAGCAGATCACCTTTGAAGTCGACCCCTTTTTCGAAGTCACCGATAAACCTCGGCGCGAGGCTCACCAACTTCATTCCACCGGTTAAGCACTGGTCGGCAATGATGTAGTGCTCGGCTAAAGTTGTCGGTTGATCTGTCTCATCGACTGACAATTCAATTTCATGTTCGCGAAACGCCGCTCGTTGCGTCCGATCGATATACTCGCCCAGTTCAATTGCATGCGCTATCGCGCGACCATATTTGACTGCTGCCCTCATGCAGGCTTGCTCGGTCAGTTCGACGCGAGTACCCGTTGAAAGTGTTATCGATCTGCCCAAATACTTGTCGAACCAAGGCGAAGACGCGCGAGCTTCTGCAAACTTTTGTCGAAGTGTCTGCTCGTCATAATCATCAGCACGCTGATCAACATTCCCTGAAGGGTCAATCGTAAAGAAGGTAAACCCCACAGCGGCGGTTACATCGACGTCCGCAGTTGTCTTCAAATGATCGGCATCCGCTCCGATGCCGTCGTTCCACCCGGCAGCAGTCGCGCCCGACATTGCATCGCTCATTACTTGTTGCGGCGAGCGTGACGTGCGAGTCATCTCGCGGATCGATTGCTGGGGAAAGATAGGAGCGATACCAGCCCCGCAGCGCTTCATCGCCGCAACATGTCCTGGCGTTGCTAATCCGATGCGATCGCCAAATCCGAAACTGGCTTGTAGCCCGAGCGTAACAGGTTTCTGATTCATTCAAAGCCTTTCGAGGTTTGGGTTCATTGAGGAGCGATTATATCGACCATGCATTGCGGAGGCAGGTGTAGCTTGCCAGCCCTACGCCGCTTCGTTAGCGTCTGTTATGTTTTTGGAGTGTTTTCCTGATTAGAAACGCTTGCCCGGCACTAACTCCCAAGCAAAGTAAACTCCATGGCTAACGATGTTTCAATTCCTGATCCCGCAATTTTGCTCGACCTGCTCGAAGCGTTTCGTCGGTCCAAGACTCTCTTTGCCGCGGTCTCGCTAGGCGTCTTCGACTCACTTGAAAGCGGTCAAGCGAATGCAAGTGAATTGGCATTGAGCCTACGAGCTGACACCGAGGCGCTTGAACGACTGCTTGACGCATGTGTAGGACTCGGGCTGCTCAATCGCATAGATGGAAAATATTCGAATAACGCCCTAGCCACACGCTACTTGCTTTCATCAAGTCCCTGCAGAATGACCGGCTATATCAACTATTCGAACAGTGTGATGTGGCCGATGTGGGGCAAACTTGAGGATGCGGTGCGAGAAGGCACCCATCGCTGGCAGCAGTGCTTCGGTTTGGCGGGGCCAATCTTCTCGCATTTTTTCCGCGATGAAGCTGCAAAGCGCGAATTCTTGATGGGCATGCATGGGTTCGGCGTTATCAGTTCACCCCAAGTGGTATCGGCGATCGACCTCAGCCGCTTCAAATGTCTCGCTGACCTTGGTGGTGCGACTGGCCACTTGGCGATCGCGGCCTGTGAGCGTTATCCGAGTCTGCGCGCGATTGTGTTTGATCTTCCAGCAGCTCTGCCGCTAGCGAAGGAGATCATCGATCAGTCCGCTGTAGCAACTCGCATTGAATTAGTTGGCGGCGACTTCTTTTACGATCCGCTGCCGCAGGCTGACCTGTACGCACTCGGCCGCATCCTTCACGACTGGAGCGAAGGCAAGATTCGCTTGCTGCTGAAACGGATTTTCGATTCGCTGCCGAGTGGAGGTGGGATTCTGGTTGCCGAAAAATTGCTGACCGAAGACAAGACAGGACCACGCTGGGCTCAGATGCAGAGTCTGAACATGTTGACCTGTACTGAAGGCAAAGAGCGAACTCTGACCGAGTACGAAGCACTGTTACTGGAAGCGGGTTTCGTCGAAGTCATCGGTTGCCGCACCGCTTCACCGCTTGATGCAACGCTGGCAATCAAACCGTGATGAGTCATCTGAAACCCGTGCCGGTTGTCGTGGCCATTGGCTACTCCGTGCGAGCACTCGTTGAAGCGTGCTGGCAAGCAGGTGTGAAGTGTCTTGCAGTCGATCATTTCGGCGATGCGGACACGCGGCAGTATGCGAGTGGCGGTTGGCTTCAGCTTCAGTTGACCAAACAGAATCTGATTGTCGAAGAGACCATTCGAGCCTTACAAGTGTTTACAACGGAGAAAAATCGAGCCGGCGAAGAGGTTGTGGTTGTACTTGCTGGCGGCATGGAAAACCTGGGTGCGGCGGTCGAGCAACTCCACAAGATTGCTGTCGTACTCGGTCCCAGTGAAGAGCAGCGAATGAAGCTGAGAAGTGTCGAGTTCCTTCGTGAGATGGCTGTTTGCGGCGAGTTTCGTTTTCCAGAGACATCGCGTGACGGTCAGTTCGACGGGGATTGTTTGTGGAAGCCCAATGCGAGTGCAGGTGGATTGAAGATCGCGCGCGTCATGGATTCTGGCAGCTTTCTTGATAACGTCGCGGGATACTGGCAGAGATCCATCAGCGGTGAACAAGTCGGTGCCACGTGCTTGGTAAGCGATCAAGGTTGCGAGTTGCTGGGCGTTACCAGTGGTTTGTCAGCAGCGGAGTGGCCTGGTCCCACCGAGTTCATCTATCGTGGTTCGTTGGGGCCGTTCCCAGTCGACAGTGGTCTTTCCCGTCGGCTTAAGTTGCTGGCCAGTGCCATCCAAGCTCAGACTGGCTATTGCGGTTGGTTGCAATTCGATTTCATTCGCGATGAGCATGGCGAGTTGTACTTACTCGAATGCAATCCTCGCTGGACTGCTGGAATGGAGGTGCTTCTAAGAGTTGGCGATGAAAATCCAGTCGTCGAGTTGCTTTGTTGTTACAACTCTGAAAATACCTTCAAAGCGATACGAAGGCGTGATACGCGCGCTCATTTTGGAAAAGCAATTCTGTATGCCGAAAGAACTGTTCACCTCGATGAGCTGTCGTTAGCTCGTTTGCATCGGATCAAAGGAGTTGCGGATCGACCCTTCGAACCGCAAACCATCGAAGCAGGCCATCCGATCGTGACGCTTCAAGCATCGCTGTTGTGTGAATCACCCTTCAACAGCGAGACTGATGTCCGCAAACGCTTGCTCAACAAGCTAAGGCTGCAACGTCGCGACACGTGTGCAGCTCTATCGATAGCAGACTAAGCTGGTTCGGAACGGCGTTCATTGGACCGGAATCCCAAATTTCCATACCTGTGATAGTCCACGCATAGGCTCTGCTCTCGTACATACCACAGCAGTTCGACGCGTCCGCTGCCGCTGACCGGTGAGTCTGCGATATAAATGAAGCGATCTTCAGCCGCTTTGCGAACCATGAGCGGGACTTGCTCAGCACTTGCGTAGCGAACGCGATCGACTTGTCCATCCTGAATCGCTTCTACAAGTTCTTCGTCACTCTCCTCAACGAACTCAAGATCTGCAGCCCAAGCTCGCGTTAGAGCTTCGATCAATTGGAGCGACTCTTCGTGAACTTCGTCTGCGTGGCTAAGCGTCGCGCGACCTCCAACAGCAATCACTGCAGCGGCCCGGGCGATGATACTCAGCAGCGAATCCGCACTGGCAACTCGAATTCGGATGTGAGTCATCGGTTGGTACAAGCGGAAATTGTCCTGGCCAATCAACCTGAGAGTATCATGTCGCTTCCGTATTTCCTCAACTGCGAAGCGATCATAATCGATCAATGCGATCTGCAGACCTTGCCACTCCGAGGGCGATAATTGCTCTCGCAAGCGTGCTGCATCGCGGTTCGCACTGTCCGTTAGCAAACTCCAAAACGCCGCAAGCGATTTGAGCTGCGGCTTGCTATCTGCTATCTTCGGCGCACCAATCTCTGGTGCAATCGATTGTTTTTGAGGCTCCCCTAGAGTTGCATACGACATCAGCGGAACAACATAGTTCGGTCCACCTGCTTTGATACCAGGACCGAAAGCGCTTTTCCCCATTCCTCCGAACGGCTGACGCAAAACAATCGCACCTGTTGTCGAACGATTGATATAGAGATTGCCAGCGACAATACGCGATGACCAATACTCTTGCTCACGGTCGTCAAGGCTTTCGAGGCCGCTGGTCAATCCGTAGCCCGTTTGATGAACCAAGTCGATCGCTTGTTGCAGCGACTTGTACTTCATCACTCCCAGCACCGGCCCGAATAACTCAGTCATGTGCGTAAAGCTACCCGCGGCAACGTCCCACTTGATACCTGGCGAGTACAAGCATGGATTTTCGTCAATGACACGAGGCATTACCGCCCACACTTCACCGGGCTCTAGTTCTTTCAAGCCTCGCAGAAGTGAGCCGTCTGGTTGCCGGATCAGTGGTCCCATCTTCGTTCGCAAGTCCCAAGCCGAGCCAACTTTTAAGCTCGAGACGGCATCGATTAAGCCGTCGCGGAAATCCTTGTCATTGAAAACTTCCTCTTCAAGCAACAACAGACTGGTCGCGCTACATTTCTGTCCAGCGTGCGAAAAGGCCGAATGCAGTACGTTTTTGATTGCAAGTTCACGGTCGCTAAGGCTGGAGAGGATCGTGCAGTTCTTTCCACCGGTTTCTGCTAACAGGTTCAGTGTTGGGCGAGCCGATAGAATTCGCTGCGCGGTTTCCGTACCGCCGGTCAGGATCACCGTTTGAATTCGAGGGTCGGCTAGCAAGAACTTGCCAGCATCGGAACCTGAGCAGACAATGAACTGCAACGCTTCCCGCGGAACTCCGGCTGACCAAAAGCACTCGCAAAGAATGCGCGCTGGTAGTGCGGTATCGGATGCCGGTTTGAGGATAACGGTGTTGCCCGCGGCGAGTGCGGCTGCGATACCACCGCAAGGAATAGCGATCGGAAAATTCCAGGGGCTGATAACAACCACGACTCCGCGCGGCTTTGCGTTTACCTTCACATCCGTTTGCAACTCAATAGCGGTCTGCGCATAGAATTCCACAAAGTCGATCGCTTCGGAGACTTCGGGGTCGCTCTCCATGATCGTTTTGCCGCCGTCCGCTAGCGCTGCACCGATCAGATCTGCTCGTCGAACACGAAGTTCTTGTGCAACTTTTCGCAGTAGTTCGTAACGCACGTTGGGAGGCATCGCGCGCCACCCGGTTGCATCAGATTCCGCCACGTCGACGCAGCGTTTGAGCTGTCGTTCACTTGCTTGACGATAGCGAGCTACGACAACTTCGGGTCGCGAGGGTTCGAGCGATTCGAAATTGGCCCCCTCGCCTGCTTCATCTGTGCCAGCGATCGCGCAAGCAACTTCGGTAGCGAGGCTATCGCAGCGTGGTTGCCAACTTGCGACGATGGATTGTGCCCATTCCGCATGTTGTGGAAGCGAGAAATCGGTATCAGGCTCATTGACTAGCTGACGCCAATTCTCCGGTGCAGAGGGTTGTGCAGGCGGCTGTCGGCGATCTTGTGTTCGATTTGGCTCGCTGGATGCACTATCCATACGTTCGATAGACTCAATGAACAGAGTCTCAAGTTGTCGCCATTCTGGACTATCGACTTCGATTTTAAAGGCGTGGCGCAAGAAATTATCTGGTCCAGTGTTTTCGTCCATCCTCCGGACTAAGTAGCCGATAGCATGAATAAAATCTTCGTGCTTGCAAGCGGGCGCGTACAGCAGTAAGTTGTCGACCAATTCGCGAAGGGCGCGGCGTTGATGATTCGCCATCCCTTCTAGCATCTCGAATTGGACGTGTTCGAGTGCACCACATTTGGCGGCCAGTAGCAATGAAAAGGACACTTCGAACAGATTGTGGCTGGCGATACCAAGGCGCACAGCGGAAATATTCTCCGCTTTTAACCCATAGATGACCATGCGTTTATAGTTCGCGTCCGTGTCGATCTTGACTTTGTAAGGCGCTTGCGGCCAACCTCGTACCGATGCTTCGACGCGTTCCATCTCCATATTGGCACCTTTAACGATCCGAATCGTCACAGGTGCACCGCCGCCGGCAACACGCTGTCGAGCCCACTCCGTCAATTGCTGCTGCACCAGGTAGCTATCTGGAATGTAGGCTTGCAGCGCAATTCCAGCTCGAACCTGCTCCATGCCAGGTCGATCGAGCGTCATCATGAAAACTTTGGAAGTAAGCGACATGTCTCGATACTCTTCCATATCGAGGTACACGAACTTCGAAACGCTGGTTCCATCGAGCTTCACGAATTGATGGCGAGCGGCAGCGCGGTACAGTAGCTCGAGCCGGTTAGAAATAGTCTTCAGCGTCGACGCTCGAGCGATAGGCGAGATCTGCGAATAGAGCGTCGAGATCTTGATCGACACGCATTCGATTTCGGGCATTTGCAGCGCAGCGAGATAAGCATCGAGTCTTCGCTGCGCTTCAGCTTCGCCGAGCAATGATTCGCCAAGCAGATTTACATTCATCCGCACGCCTTCTTCGCGCCGAGCATGGAGATGCTCACGCAGCATTTCGCGCTCAGCGGGCAGAATTACGTTAGCTGTTTCCTTGCGCATCTTTTCTTTGACCAGTGGAACCGCTACACCGGGTAGGTAGCTGCCGAAGGATTGAAAGCCCTTGAGCATCGTTCGATCGAGCGGACTGAAGAAGCGGGGAATGCCTTGCACGTCCAAGATATGGACCAACTGATCAACAGCCCGCGCAGCGGTTTCACTTCGAAACGCTTGATCGGTCATCTGAGTCAACGTGGCTTTGTCTTGCGGATGTTGGATCATGCGATCCAATTCGGCCTGCTGCCGTCGCTCAGCAGGTGTTTGCAATTCGGTCGCGCGCTGCTGAATCAGCTTCGCGAGCAGCAATGAAAGTTTGGCGATTCTTCCAATGTCGTTTGTGTCGGATGCATCAAGTTGTTCAAGCAGTTGCGAGACGGTCCGATTGTTTAGTTGCATATTCTACTTCTGAGAAAACTCTGGGTTGCTTGGTCCGAAGTCGGCGGTATCCGATAGCTTCGCTGGAGGTCGAGGTTGAGGAATTGGAGTTATCGGCTGGAAACCGGTTGTCTCTCGCAGCAACCTTTCCAAAGTTATCTCCGTCGCAACTTTGGCTTTGGGTTTTGAGTCATCTTCCGGTTCGCCTAACCGTGCAACGACTGCTGTAATATTGTCTAGTCCGCCACGAAAGTTTGCCAACTCAATTAAGGATCGGCAAGACTCTTGTGGCTCAAGTTCAGTTTCCAAAAGATCACGAATCTCATTATCACGAACATGGCGATACAATCCATCCGTGCACAACATAATTGTGTCCCCTGATTGTAGAGGAACCTTATGCACTTCAGGCACCACGGCGACCGCGCCCGCACCCAGCGCGTTATAAAGCACGTTGCTCCACCGCGAATTGTTCGCTTCCTCAAGCGTCATACCGCCTTTCTCAACGAGCTGATTCGAGACGGTATGATCACGGGTAAGTTGTCGCATTTCACCTTGACGGAGCAGGTAGCAACGGCTGTCGCCAGCATGCAGTACATACATTGATGGCCAGATTACATAAGCTACCGTCAGTGTCGTACCCATCCCCTTCTTCTTGATTTCAGACTGAGCTTCTTTTTCGATCGCTTCGTGAGCGTGCTGCATCAGTCGCTTCAAGTCTTCAACGAATCCAGCTTCGCGCGCGGTCTCGTCATGCTCATTACTCGAAAACCAGTGCATGCTGTTGAGCAGCTGATTGATCAGCAAGTCGAGAGCCATGCGACTGGCACGGTTTCCGCCTTGATGACCGCCCATCCCGTCAGCCACCATTAGCAGTTTGCCATGCGACATGCCGTAGATACGCGATTGCGCTTCTAACTCAAGACTTGTCGACTGTACAAGCATCGACTTGTTAAGGTCTGCGATCAAGAACTGATCTTGGTTACTGTCACGCTTCTTACCTGTATCGGTGCGACCTGCACTCGTGATTTTTGCCAGCATCCGCTCTACCTCTAGTTCCATGTAAGTTGGAGTTTCGGGCCTCATTTTAACCAAGTTCAGTTTAAAGGGCGCTGTTTGAGAAGATATCCGAATGCGGAAATGTTGTTAACGATATCGATCTTATGGGCGTTGTGATTCGAAAGTAACTTTGCAATTCGGAAGCGAATTCAGGAACATCGCTCCATAGGGTTTTGTTGATACGCGAGGGTCAAGGATCACGACAATCCCATGGTCATCTGCGGTCCGAATCAAACGACCGAAACCTTGCCGAAGTTTGATGATCGCCTCGGGTATCTGATGATCGCGAAAGGGATTGCCACCTGCTGCACGAATCGCCTCTAGACGCGCTTCCAGCAGCGGATGGTCGGGAACGCTGAACGGAAGTTTGGTGATGATTACGTTGGTCAACGCATTTCCGGGAACGTCGACACCTTGCCAAAAACTATCCGTCCCAAATAGTGCACCGCGAGGATTTTGCTTGAACTGCTCCAGCAATGTACCGCGTGGTGTTCCATCAGCTTGGCTGTAAAGCGTCATTTGTTGCTGAGCGAACCAAGACTGTAACTTTTGTGCGGTGGACCGTAGTAACCCGTAGCTGGTGAACAGCACAAACGCATGCCCATCGGTGCGTTGCAAGTAACGCTTTATTAACTCGGGAAGGGCTGCTTCGAACTGCAGTCGATTCGAACTTGGATCAGGCAGATCATTCACGACAATGATTTCAGCTTGACGTTGATAATCGAACGGGCTGCCCAATTGAATGGTGCGACTGCCGGTTGCTCCCACCCGCGACTGAAAGAATTCGAAACCACCTTCGCGCGCCGCTGATACGGTCGCGCTCGCCATGATGACACTCGGAACTTGCTGAAACAGCATTTCACGCATGCGATGGGAAATATCGATTGGAGCCGCATGCATCTCCATCCGCATATCGCCTCGCCGACTGAGGCTGCGTTCTAACCAATAAACGCAGTCCGAGTCCGTTTGTTCAACCCAAGCTCGCGCATCGCCGCACAACGACTCAAGCCGATTGCCGGCGGACATCAGATCTTGCCGTTGCGACGCGTCGTCCGAGTTGTCCGCAATCTTCAGCAGCGCGCCACCCAACTCATGCAGAATATCGCTTAACAAATTTGTAACGATCCGAGGTCCATGAACGCGCTTGGTGTCGCGATCTCTTCCCATCCAGGAATCGAGATCAAACACCATCTGGTCAATCATCGTGTGTGCCTTCTGGACTCGTTCGCATAATCGATCCAGACCCATTGCAACAAACAAGCCGCGCCCTGTTGCTGGGTTATAGAGTTTGTTCAATGTGTATTGAACTTGACCGTTACTGATCTTCAGCCCCAAGTGAGCACTGGCGACGGATTCCATCGTGTGACACTCGTCTAGCACTGCTACATCGTAGTCCGGGATAATTCCCCACCCGAGTTCATCGCGAATTGCGAGATCGGTGAAGAACAAAGCGTGATTGACTACTAAGATCTGCGCACCTTGGACTCGGCGACGGGCGCGATAGTAAAAACACTTGTCGTAAGTCGGGCACTTTCGACAGAGACAGTTGCTGGTGTCGCTGGCGACTTCATCCCACAGCGATCCGGTCGGACGAAACGGAAGACTGCTCAGCGAACCATCGGTGGTTTCCTTGGTCCACTTTCGAAGTTCGTCCAGTTGCGAGAACTCTATGTCGTTGAACATTGCGGTAGCCCGTTTTCGAGCGAGTTCGAAGCGACGTAAACTGAGATAATTGCCACGGCCTTTGACCAACACTGAAGTAAACTCACGAGGGATCACACTGTTCAGCAGCGGCAAATCCTTGTTCATCAGTTGCTCTTGCAGACTGATCGTGTGGGTGCTGATGACAACTCGCCGGCTGGGTTCCTCCTCGCCGTCTACCGCTTCGTGCTCATGCTGGTTCGCTGTTACATGCAGAATCGCTGGAACTAAATAGGCGAAGCTCTTCCCGACTCCCGTTCCAGCTTCGGCGACCAAGTGCTTTTGATCCGTCATTGCAGCCGCTACAGCTCGCGCCATATCGAGTTGTTCGTTGCGGTGCTCGTAGTTCTTCAATCTCCGCGCAATCGCACCGCCGGGACCGAGTATCGAATCGATATCAAGCGACAACAGTGCTGAGTCCTTGCATGCCATAAAGCCGACGGATTTTGATCGCAATCAAGGTCGGATGTGTCAGCGAAAAGTGATTAAACTCGCTGAACCAACTGACCACTAACACGCCGCACGAGGCGACGCATCTCCAAAACACTAAGCGTACTGAGTACGCGAGGAACCGGAAGGCCGCTGGTTACAACTATCGAGTTGATGTCGGTGGGTTGTACATCGATGGCTTGCAGAACTGCGTTCTCTTGATCGTTCAGTTGCAATTCCGCCGCATGACGAACGGTCTGGTCAGGCGAGAGTATAACGTCTTCGACCATTGGCCCAAGCTCGTCGAGCACGTCTTCAGGATCTTGAATCAGATGAGCACCATCGCGGATCAAGCGATGGCAACCGCGCGCATTGGGATTTGTAACCAGGCCAGGGAGAGCGAAAACTTCGCGGCCTTGTTCTCCGGCCAATCGCGCAGTGATCAGAGCTCCCGATTGTTCGGCCGCTTCGATGACAATCGTTCCCAGCGACAATCCACTGATCAATCGATTACGTTGTGGGAACATTCCTTTCTTTGGTTTCGATCCGGGCGGCATTTCACTGATCAGTGCACCGTTTTCGACGATACGCTCGGCCAACTCTTGATGCTGCGGCGGGTAAATCTCAGTCACTCCGCTACTGAGCACGGCGATGGTTCTACCTCCGGTTTCGAGCGCTCCGTGATGAGCAGCAGCATCGATGCCTCGCGCCAAGCCGCTCACGATCGTCAATCCCGCTCGTGCCAACACTCGCGAAAAACGTTCCGCTTGACCGCGTCCGTATTGCGACGAACCGCGAGTCCCAACGACTGCGATGCTTAAGGCATCCGTTCGCACAAACTGACCTCGCATGTACAACATCATCGGTGGGTCAGGCAACTCTCTAAGCAGACGCGGAAACTCCAATTCCCATGGAAACAGCAA
>JBGSJB010000656.1:0-2588 GCA_041742175.1 Pirellulaceae bacterium | reverse complement strand
AGATGCATCTCATAAACAATTAGCGATTGCTTTGGCAACCCGCGCCAGTTCTGCGTTTTCCATTGAAAGGCTTGCGTATCCACCAACTGTGACGGACCATGCACACCATCAGGTTGAAAACGCGTTGCCGGATCGGGCCGCCGCGTTCCATCGGGCAGTTCGATCCAATAGCGATCACCGTTTTTAGAGTGGTGCTTAGCAATGAAGATGCCGCGTTCGTTTCGCGACATTGGAATTACTATTTCGCCTACCTCGCTCACCAGGACGATAGACAGCGACTGATGGCGTGGTGCCCAGACTTGGTATGTAACTGTATCGTCGTCGTTGAAACACGGCCCCAGTTGAATTGTTGCCGACGACGTTGCGAGAGAACTCTTGGGTACTTCTGAAATCATCGATTCGTTTTCTACTTTTGGGGATGGCCTAAGGGGTTGTTCAAGCCAGCGTAAAACTAAAAAACGCTCGTCCGCGATGAACGCGAACGAGCGACAAGGGTGCGCTAGGTTTGTTGTTGATCGATGCGAATCGTAAGATTCACTCGCGATCATTACCAGTATCAGTACGGGTAGTTGTTAGTACCAGTAGATACCCAGGTTCGGTCCTAGCTGCAGGCCGGAGCGTGGGCGATTACCGTACCAGTTGTTATACCCGCCGTAATAATACGGACGACCACCGTAGCGATAGTAATAGTTGCTGGAGTTTGGATAGTTGTACCGTGGATATGGATTGAATCCTCGGTTGTAATAGTTGCCATAGTAGCTTCGATTGCGGTTATACCCGTAGTTGTAGTTACGCAATAGGTTGTTGCGCAAGTTCGAGCGATTGCCGATTTGCGATACTAACACCACACCGTTGGCATCATCTGATAGCGATACGTCGTTGTCATTTTCACGCTGGCGTTTCCTGGGATTCGCTGGGTTCTGGTCCTTGCCGAGTTCTCCTTTCAGCTCTCGCACTTCGTTGCGCAGTTCGCGAATCTGCATGCGTACATCGTCCATCGCGCGATCAAAGAGCTGCATGTCGGAGGATGGGCTATCTTGCGAATCGAACGCAGTCATGCTGCCCTGCAACTGCCTGAGGAACGCCATGGGAGCTTCACTGAAACTGCCCAATTGCACCGTTACCTCGCGCTCTTCGCCCTCTCGGAGTACGGTCAACTTCAATTCGTCACCCGGGCCCATCTCTTCGATCTTTGCGATAAACGATTCTGCATCGTCGATTTCGCTGCCTTTAACTTTTACCAAAGTGTCGCCCTCTTCCAGTTCGCTGTCTGATGCAGGACTTCCGGGGACAATTTGGTCGATCGTGACGCCATCCTCATTATTGGACAGCATGACACCCAGCCAAGCGTCGTGGCTTTTGGGAAGTGCGTCCGCTTTTGACGCAAGCTGAACCTTGCGTTCCATCTCGTCGCCTTGACGCCACACTTTTAACGTCACTTCCGCTTCCGGTTTCTTGCTAGAGATCAGTTTCTTTAAGGCGGCTGGCGAAGTCACCTCTTCTCCATCGACCGAGAGGATGTAATCGCCCGGTTCGATCCCCGCTTCGTCTGCTGGACTGTACGGAAGCGTGCCTTTTACGCAGACTGCTTTACCCGGACACGGACCAGTTAGTACACCCAATGCTGGCGCTTCACCGTCTGCGCGTTCATCAGGCGCTTTGTCTGTTTGCCTTTCGCGCGGAGTTTGATCAGAGGAACGATCTCCGCGTTTCTGACTTTGCTGTTCTTGTTGCGAAGGTTTCTGATCAGGTTCTTGAGCAGCGACCTGAGTCACAGTGACGGTCGTTAATGCCATAGAAGTCGAAGCGATCAGGGTCAGCAAGTATCGCTGAAGTGGAAAACGTACATTCATTAGTCGGGGCTCCTTCAGAAAATCGAGTTGGCTTGTGCGCTCTCGGAGTGCGCTCAGTTCATGTGCCCGCGGGTGCAAAGTACGCGCCTCGCTGACTCAAATCGCTCAAACAAGGCATAGGAAGTGCATCCAACTCAACGATGCCTACTTGCATTCACAACAATTCGGAACCGGCTCATGATTAAAGCGATTCATCATTCCTACTGGGTTAAGCAGCATCCCTTGGGTCCCAAGTTCGCATCACTTTCGGGAACGCACTCGACCGAGGTGTTGGTCGTCGGCGGCGGAATTTCTGGCTTAACGACTGCCCTTGAGTTAGCAACACGCGGTCGACGCGTAACATTATGTGAAGCGTCTGTCATTGGAGCTGGGACAACGGGTGGTACGAGCGGTCATCTCGATGCGCACCCTGAGATGGGTCCAGCACGATTGCTCAGTCGGCTGAAGGTTGACCTTGCTCGCGAGTATGTCGCGATGCGGAAGCGTGCCATTGGACGCATTACCCAAATTGCTGCGGATCAGTGTGATGTAGTTGCGGTGCCGGCATTTCAGTACAGCGAAAATGACGACGATAAGCGTTCGCTCGAGGAAAACTGCGAAGCAGCCCAACAGATCGGCCTGAACGCGAAGTGGGACGAAGTGATTCCAGTGCCGAGAGCAAAATTTGGCTATCGAATCGAAAGTATGGCGCGAATGGACATCGCGCTGTACTTAAAACAACTGACTCAAGCGGCA
>JBGSJB010000655.1:0-2310 GCA_041742175.1 Pirellulaceae bacterium | reverse complement strand
CTGGACACTTGTGTTGACATGTGAAGATGTCCGCGTTCCTTCAGTTGGAGTTGTGTTTGAGCGTCAAGCGTAAGCGGTTTTAGCTGGAAGGCATGGCGCTGCCCCCTCCCCGAACGGAACACTCTTCGTAACAATGCTCTCTGAATCTGGAGAGAACGAATCGCTCTAAGCTGCTGATATTACAATGCTTACGGAATTCCGATTCTCTTTCGCTCGCCTGCTGACGGTTGCGCATGTTGCGAACTGGTCAGCAAGAATTAACAGGCCTGTCAACACCGTACCCCGATTGGAGTTAACTGAACTGAGACTCCCTGGGAAAAACACCCGCCGGTTAACAGGCACCAGAGACATCCGAGTCTGACCGACGAGTCCCCAAATGTCGCCACGTACCGCTTGGCATTGTGTCCCGAACTCAGGATGATCAAACCACACTCAATTTCTACGACCCGTCGCTAAAAGCGATACCGCCTCCGTCCTTGGCAGCGCTGACGCTGGGCGTTGCCAAGGTCAAGGCGACCGCTGTTGCTAAGACAAGAATCAAACAATTCTCAGCGATTCACCGAACAGGCAAGGTAGTCGCCGGGCCTTATATGATGGCCATGCCCCTGTTTCTTCTTGATCGTGTGCCGGGGCCACGCTCACGCACGGAGGAACGCAAAAAATCGCCTGCATACTGCGTGGCATAGAGCCGGTCTAGGTCGAAGCCCATCATCTTTTGCTTTTCGTAGTACGACATCTCGATTGGAAACGGCAAGTGTTGATAAACCGAAGCCTTATCCGGCGAATAGCGAAGGTCGGAGCCAGCCAGCGTGGCACCTTCGTAACCCTTCGGCACTTCTTCACCCCGGCCCATCGCTCGCAGGCATGTGTAGTGCCAGCGAACCGCAGAATGGCGTTTCTTAAATTCGCCGATTCGGTTCGCCGAATCATCTGGGAGGGGCAACTTTACTCCGATCTCCCCGTTTTCAAACTTCCCATCGCCCTGCGGGTGCACGTACCCGATTATCGTTTCGGGAAACTCAACGTCATTCGGATTAACGGGCAAGTGACCAATAATTTTCCACGACTCTCCCAACTCGTCCGATTCGACAAACGCTCCACGAATAAGCTTCGGAGATGGCGTGTAAGTTGGCGTGTGTGAGACGAGTGAGTAGATCTCAACCAGATGAGCTTTGCCAAGGCCGGGCAATGGCGAATCGGCTGGAAGCAAACGTCGCTTGAGGCAAGCATATATATCCATCATGACCCGACCAGAAAGAAATGTTCCATCGGGCAAGGGAACGGCAAAAAGCGTTCCATGTGCGGTCTTCTTCATCGCTTCTCCTAGCACGGGTTGTGCAGATGCTTGAACTGGTTGTACTTCGCTTCGGTAATTGGGGCCTTGATATTTTCGAGTGCCGACATGCCGCCATGCTGGTCGATGTAGTGTCGCTCCCACACTGCGGCCTCGTACTTTGTCCAATTACCACTGGCGACTGGGTCCGCCTTGTATCCATTCTTCCAGTGCGGATGTCCTTTGCCGATATGCTGATTGAAACGAATGTCGATTCCCTGCACTGTTTGTCCGACGTAAACGACCCTTCCTGATGCGTCCTTGACGATGTCGATTTCAATATTGGATTTGGTCAAGTCCTCAAAACTGGAGTTGTGAACCAACACGCCTGCTTCGCCGACGAAGTTGTTGTGCAGTCCATCGACTTCGATGTTGTACGTTGGCTCTTCCGTGGCGAGGGTCTGGACCGAGAGAACCGACCGGGGTTCCAAGTCCCTCCCAATTAGAATCATGCCCGGTGTGACTCTGTAAGCGGAAACCCATTCGGAGTCAAGCAACGAATCGAAGGGGTGAGTGCGAGTCGCCATTACGAATTCGTCATCGAACTGCACCTTCACCAGTTGCTGAGTCCAATTTCAGAGACAGGCTGTAACTCTTCGTTCGACCACACAGTTTTGCTGTTCATCGAACGCCAACACCCGATCTCCATCTTCAATTGATTGTATTGGTCGCAATCCGTTGATCGTATGAACCAACGTGTCACCAGGGAAACATAGTAATTTCGACGGATCGCCGAAAACGTGGTCGGCGAATTTGCTGTTTGGGGGAGCCACATCCGGCAAACACGTGAGGGCTTTTTTCTATCCTAAGAGACTACCAAATAGACCCCCTGAAAATCCACCGGTTGCACCTGCACATGCAATGAACATCCGCTCCGTGCGGTGCTGTTCTTGATGCCACAGCAAACCGCTCAAGCACGCACACGGGAAAGCTGTCAGCGAGCGACGTCCATACCAGCATGAAAACGATTCACGAAT
>JBGSJB010000654.1:0-18537 GCA_041742175.1 Pirellulaceae bacterium | reverse complement strand
CACTCCAATCCGAAACACGAGCCTGGGCTTGCGATGTCAACGAAACTCAACGCGGCGTCGACTGGCAAATGAAAATCGACGACGCGAGAATGAAACTGACCTCGGTCTACCCGAAGATTAAGCTGTGACGCAGCACTAGTCCGCTATCAACCCGGAACTGTTGATCCTAACCCTGATGAACAGGCCGTTCAGGACTTCGAACGTCAAGTCGGCGACCTCGCCAAGTCGCTGGCCAGCGCGGCCGCGATCACAAAGTGCGAGGCGATAGCGGGGACTGATTCCTACACACTCACGGTTCATTCCACGAAGAAGTTTGAGCATCCGCTGAACGGCGTGAAGCTGCGGGCGCGTCCGCTCAGCTTTGCGGCTTCGCAGTGGTTCGACGTCGATGTAACCCAGCCGATTTGGACATCTTGCTCCCCCGTTTCGTTGCTCGGGGTGACATCCTTCTTTGTGTTCGAGGCCACCGAGGGAGATCTGGTTCGGCAGTTCGTGCTCACTTGTCCCCTCGATAATCCACCGGCGGATCGTCGTGAGCGAGTTCTCCGCGAGTTGCTCAACGACAAAGAGAAAGTGCTGCGGTTCCTGTTACTGCTGCTTGAAGGTGCCGATGCGACCGATTTTGTAACAGCGATTACCGACGGCGCAGATGGAACTACCGCCGCCTCGCCGCTTGGCCAGCAAGCGAAATCAACGCTGCTCGAGTCGATGCTGCATTCGCTTAGCACTGCACCGGATCGAATCGAACAGGTCGCTCGCGTCATCTCCGACTTCAGTGCTACCGAGGAGGGACGAAAACTGCTGCCCGCTGAAATTGACCAGATTTGGAAACCCATTCATGAAGTCTGGTTACAACAGAACGGCGATCGCAAGAAAGCGAAGGGTGCAAAGTGAAGAAGCGGAAAGAACAGTGTCCCGATACGCAGGGGATCTTGAGCGGACTGAAGGACTTTCAGCGCAAGACCGTCGAGTACGTGTACCGCCGTATGTATACCGACGAAGATCGAGTGAATCGCTTTCTAGTCGCCGACGAAGTGGGGCTTGGCAAAACGCTGGTCGCGCGAGGCTTGATTGCCAAAGCGATTGAGCACCTGTGGCCGACGGATCGTCGCATCGATGTGGTTTACGTGTGCTCCAATGCGGAAATCGCTCGGCAGAACATCGGTCGTCTGAACGTCACACAGCAAAAGAACTGCAGCAGTGATCGCTTGCGGCTAGACTTTGGTTCAAACGGAATCACAGGTTCACGAACGACCAATACAGGTGATGGGTTCTACCGTTTGTTAGTCGATGGCAATGGCGATGGCGATTACATCGACGCCGTGGATTCTGCTTTCGAGTTTGTCCGCATACTCGGCGAGACAACGGGCAATGCGGTTGTCGATGCCGCTGATTTAGCTGTCGTCAACGCTCAATTCGGTCGTTCGGCTTCCACGAGCAACGCGCCCGGTCTAAACGGCGATACCGATGGGAGCGGTGCGGTGAACAATTCGGATCGATCTCGCACAACAGCCGCGCAAAACCGTGCGCTGGCGACACCCCTACTTGCGTTTCTTGATGATTAAGCCCAGTGAACTCCCAGCCAGGAACAAACAATGTCCTTCAATAAACCGCTGATTCGCAACTTAGTTGCGAGCCTCTGCACACTCACTTTTTGTGTTTGCACATCAACCCATTGCCAAGCTGAATTGATCATTGATGTTCAAGACGCCAGCCTGACATCAGGCAGCTTAGGATTCGTCGATGTATTCATTCGTAGCGACGGCACGGATTTTTTGAACTCTGCATCCTATGTTTTCCAAATCCAAAAGATCAGCGGCGACGGGTCGTTGGAGTTTCAAGCAAGTACTGGAGCGCCGTCACCGAGTCAAAGCAATTCAGAGCAATCGCTCAGCAACTATGTCTTCTTTCCCGTCACTGTTTCTGTGAACTACCTTGTTAATCGATTAGACCCCGATCTAACTCGAGCTGCAGGTGGCGATTTCATTACGCCCGATGTCATGTTAAACAGTATCGACCGGCTGTTGGTACGTTTGGAACTGCAACATACCACTCCCACGCCGTTAACTTCGTTCTCCGAATACCGAGTATTCTTTGCAAATGATCCGGTCAACGAATTCCTGAATAGTATTGATGTTGATCCGGTAGGCATTAATGCAGCCTCATTTAGCAACTTTGGGACCATTACCATCTCTCCCACTGCCGTTCCCGAACCATCATCGTTTGCATTGGTCGGGTGCATTTCGGCCGTGGGCTTTATCGTCCGCAATCGGTTCAATAAGCAGTCGCGTTCGCGCGGTACAAATACCTAGTCCCGCCGTTGATGCGGCAAGACAAGAATCAACTTGGTTTGAAGCGAGTTGACGTCCTCCATCTAGATAGTTACCCGGCCGCGATTTGGGTCTAATTGGCACCAATTAAAGGCGTTCCTGCGTCGGAACGCGCTATTGGGCATTCGTGAACCAATAGTCCAAGCTATCGTTTTACGGGTCCGACTACTGGGTAAGAGATTCTTCGGTAACAGGTTTGATTGTGATGACCTGACCGAGATTGAGCCAGGTCTTCGTCAGTTTGATTTCTCGATTTGCTGCCTCGCTAACGTGCTCAAGTTGCTCTTTGGACAGTTTCGTCGGCTCCTGCAGGTGGTAAACACTTCGGTGTTTGCCCTGCCAAGCTGCGTAGTCGGTCGGCTTCAACGGGTGCTCTACAAGTGCCCAAGAATTCCCCTCAAGTCGAAGGATGCGAAAGATGTCAGAGCGAATTGTAACAGTCACGGGGACTCTCCGTTCATCTGTTATACGCCCGTCTGCGGATGATTCAGTTGCCTGGG
The DNA here is from genome assembly GCA_041742175.1 of Pirellulaceae bacterium. Lineage (GTDB taxonomy): Bacteria > Planctomycetota > Planctomycetia > Pirellulales > Pirellulaceae > Aureliella. The sequence continues at coordinate 15,707 of JBGSJB010000654.1, read as the reverse complement.
CAGTTTCGGTAAACCTGTATATGAACGGGTTTCGATCATCGGGTAAATGGATATGGTATTCTTTACCCACGACGAGGAAAGCTTCCGTATTGGCATCTGACACTTTGGTCTGCGGCTGAGCAAGAATCGCGACCGGAACACAAAGGCTGAGTGCCACCAAGAGGAGAAGTGAGGATTTCATTATGAACGTCCATGCCTGAAGGAAGTGACAATCTGTCGTCCGCAACATCAAACGCAAATGCAAAAAATGCGCCACGCTAAAACTGGGTGCGGCGCAGCTCCGAGCATTAATCAACCGACATCACAGAAAAATCAACCGACATCACAGAAATCGAATCAAGCTTTCGCCTGATACAGCCCAGTACTTAGAATGGTCTGGTTACATTTGGTACACTGTCGCCCAACCGCACTGGTTTACGCCGGTGCTGGTCGTACACAAGCCGCCGATGGCGTCGTTACATAAATCAACATCAAACGCGGCGCAGAGGTTAGGCAAAAAGGTGGCGAGTATATGAGTCGTCGTACGTTTGGATTAGTGCTTTTGAACATTGCCGGAGTAATGGTAATCTTAGGAGCCATGTATGACCTTTTCGTGCCATCCGTACCACAGAACCATGTTGCTTACTTGGGCGCAACTGATGAACCACTTGAACCAAAGTATGCCGAGCTTGACTTGGCGCTGCTCCGGTCGATCGGCGGATGCCTGCTGGCCATAGGGGCAACCACCCTGGTGCTGACCAACGGTCCAGTTCGGCGAGGCGAAACATGGGCGCGGTTCACTGTGGCCATTCTGGTGGGCGTTTCCGAAGGGAACAACGCCTACCGGATGTTCCCGTTCGATTCGCCATGGTACGGTCCACTCGGATTTGCAGTACTCGCTGTGGTTGGCGCAGTGCTGGTGGGTAAAGGGACTTCTGCGGTGTGTGGTGATCTCGCCCCAGTAGCTAATGGCAATTAACAGCTTCGATCGTAACGTCGGCGGTGAATAGCTTCTGCCTTGAACTAGTCCCACTAGCAGCCCGTCAATGCAGAATTCAATTGTTCGACCGAGCGAAGAACTGAAATAGTAAAACGTTGCGACCAACGGATTCAAATGAGCCAAAACCAACGACTCGACGTTTCCCTTGCGAGTTGGGAAGTTACAAAGGCGCTAACAGCGAATGACGCAGGATTCAGACTCAACCGAGTTCTGTTACTATGTCTCATCGCCTTTTGAGGACTCCGAAACATCTGTTTCGAGCGAGAAATCGAGCCAAAATCCATGACGAGGAAGCTCCATTTTTGAAGCGATCACCATGTTGGATCATGGTGTCGTTGACGCGAGTCACATTCGAAACATCCAACGGCAATATAAGCTACAGCACTTGTGCACGAAGCGTATTTGAGGCCTTGTCCGCCTCAGGTTTTTAGCACGCGCGAGTCAGGTCCTGCATACATGCGGCTTCTATGACGCAACCCTGTGACCCGCAGCGAGCGAAGCGGGAACTGCTCGGTGACGATGCCGTGTGAGGCAACACCGACTACGATGTAGCACTGGCTGGCCGACATGCGGCCCTCGATCTACCTAAGGCAGTCAGTGCAAACCCGACGAGCGTTTGCTCACCAACAACCTGCTGCAATCCGTCGCGCTTCACCTATTTGCTCGCACGCTCTCGCGACTCCTCGCCGGTGTGCCGTGTTCGATAGCCGCCAACGATGTGTTAGCTTCTCAAAGTACTGGAACGACGAGGCGACAAGTTCGTTCGCTATGCTGATGACTGTAACATTTATGTTTGCAGTCGCCGCGCTAATGAGCGAGTGCTTGATGGTGTCGAACCTTCTTGCGGGAGTAACTGCGACTGACAGAATCGAGCCAAGAGTGCCGTGGATCGACCTTAGAATCGCAAGTTCCTGGGGGACGGTCACACTCCATTACCAACCAAACTTTAAGGGTCGCCTACGCGAGGAACTTCGCAAGGCGCGCGGTCGCAATGTGCGTACGGTGCTTGCTAAGTTGCAGTAGGTCTTGATCGGTTGGGTGTCGTATTACCGGAAGAGCGAGGTGGAGAAGACGGGAGGACGGCCGGAGCAATTCCGCGTCCTACCCGATGGGTCCGTTGACTGCGATCTACAATACGAGATAATTTTTCTCACTCGCTCAATGGGGGACTAAATGCTTGGAAAACTGAAGGCAAAATACCAGCAAGAAGGCGTATCCTTTGAGTTGCTGAGTGAAATCCGTACGTGCTGGGAAAAAATTAAGTCTCAAAGTGTCGCGCTGAATAGTGTTCCTCAGGAACAGCTCTGTGAAGAGTTTGGCGTCTTGCATACAATCGTGAAGCTAGAGCTGAACGGTCACAAGCCCCGTATGCTGACTCACAGTGAGTTTGCGACCGTCGATATACGCAGCTTTACCGAGATGTTCATTGGAGATTTGGGAGTAATCGTAATATCTGCCGAGAATTAACGCAGGCCGCTCAATTGCTCATACACTCGCTTGAAGACTTTCAGCCTAAGAGGCTGTCTTAGCCGCGTGAAGAAAACCACGCAGGTTGTTGCCTTAGGCGGCTTGTGAGCGGGTGAGAGTGCTTGCAATTGATGCGTGTCTTTCGGCCCAGAACTTTGCGAGCAGGTGTGGGGAAGCGGTGTGATCGGCCGCTAGATGCAAGATGGCTGGCGGCGGTCCCGGAATTTTTCCGTTCCTTTGACACGTTTATTGAGCTGCTTGATCGTGGAGACGATGTGGCTGCCGGTGATGGGCAAGCCTTGCGTACGATACTCGGGGTAGTTCATTCGTTCGCGCTGATTGGTCAGGTACGTTGAATCGCTAGCCACGTTGTATAGCTGTGTGATTGTAATATCGTGTTTGGTTGGCTTGCTGATCCTTTGTTGCTCAGCCGGCAACGCTTCGATGATCAAACTAACCTTCCCTTCCCAAAGCCACTGTGCCATTGAAGGTACCGTGCCCAACCATCGTCTTTCGATAGACCTGCCATGGAGGCTGCGAAGGCGCAGCGTATCCATGGATGAAGTCGACGACTGGAGTGTAGTGAGAGAACCACTGTCCCCACACTCGTTAGTTGGCTGATTGACAATCGCATACAAACGCCTGCGAGCGGCTGCGTTGAAACCTTGTGGATGGGCAGCGTCAGCTAACTGCAAGCCGAATTCGACTTTGGACGCATGATCCTCGAGTGCGTCGAGCAGCTCTTACTTAGTTGGACTGTGTTCACCGCTTGGCTCATCAGGTGACGAAAAGCCTTTGATTTCGCTACACATTTTGTGCATTTTGGCTTGATCGAAAAAAGTACAAATGCCTGAATCCGCAGCTCTACTTCTGAGCTAGTTGCCATCCTGGCTTACCTCATCGGATACAAGTTCTCGTCAAACGCCGCCTACCAATCTACGCCACTTGAAGAACATATTCCAAGAGCAGTCCACAAGCCGCAAGCTGCACCCCAATCGGCGAGATCACCGATGAAATAGGACGGAGCGACGTCTTTCAACGTATAAGAATGCCATACGGTACCTTTTCTGCGGTTCTGACATTAGTACCTCGGGTCAAGAATCGAGCGAACACAGAAGGGCCAATCGAACTGCGTTAATCGGGAGCTTGAACTTGGCATACGGGGGTTCCAATTGCCTTAATGACGTGACCTCAAGAAGACTTCCGAAAGCGACGGCTCTTGTCCATTCACTGATTACCGTCTGAAGCACAATATCCTATTTTGCATTGCAAATCCCTCATGTTGGCTGCATGTGCTAGCGGAATTTCTTAACCGTCTCAGTTGCAAAGTTTTTCGCGCACAAAATGCGAAATCCGTACATGCCAGATTGAACCTCACGGAGGATCGTCTCCCAATTTTGCCCCAGACGCGAAGTGTTTGATAGCGACGGATGCCTCTTCATATACTTTGCGTCGGAACACGTAGAAGCAGTTTAGTAAGTCCGACGGCATGTTCGGCCTTCGGGGGCTACTTCGCGACAAGCCATCTACTGCACGAGAATACTGCATTGCACAAGAACGCATCATGGAGCCACGAAGATCCGGTCGATTATGCTGGAACTGCAGTCGCCGTACCGGAATGTCTGCGTTCGGCAATGTTGCCGGCAGTTTGTTGGCTAGCTACCAAAGTACTCCCAGATGCCATACTATCCCATAGCAGAAGTCCCTAATGAAGCTACGATAGACTGTGATGCGATCGCTTATGAGTTCACTGGAGCTGTTCAGACGCATGCTGGGTTGCTCGTCCTCGATCTACATACACAGGCTCTTTTGCAATGGTCGACAAGCGTCGAACGAATTCTACGAATCGACGCCAAGTCGCTGCAAAGTGCTTCGGTTTCAGCCTCACTTCTAGGCTTGTCGGACGACATAACAGATTTTCTTACTGCCGCCAGTAGGGGCTCACAGGAAATTAAGCTGTCTGTCCAATCCGAACGCAAGGATAGGTTTTTGCTCAGGGCTCACCGGAACTCAGATCGCATCTTGATTTCTGTCGAGCCAGAGCGAATGGACATTGATGTTTCTCTGGAGTTGCTGGCAACACTCCCGCTGACGATACTTGAACGGCTTTCAACTGTCGAAAACTTGGATGAAGCAGCAAATGCAACCGCCAAAATACTGAGCAGTTCCCTCCAGTTCGAGCGTTGTTTGGTTTATCAATTCGACCAGGATTGGCATGGCCAAGTGATTGGGGAATCACTAACGCGCGCCGACTTGGAGCCCTACCTTCACTTGCGGTTTCCTGCCACCGACATCCCTAAGTCTGCGCGCAGACTGTACTCCGAATGCAAGCTTCGGTGCACCGTTGACTTGGCCGCTGAGCCATCTGAGATCGTTCCGGCTAAAGACCCTTTGACCGGCCGGTACACAAACCTGGCAAGGTCGCACATCCGATCAGTTGCGCAAAGCTGTCGCGACTATTACCTCAATATGTCTGTCCGAGCCACTTGCGTGGTACCTATCCTCGTAAACGGGGCAGTATGGGGACATATTTCCTGCTTTCACTCTCAGCCCAGACGCGTACCGCCCTGCGGCGAGCAGTTTCTGTATGCGGCGGGACTCGCATTTTCGAAGACCGTTGCGAACATTGGGCTTTCGGCACGCATTGCCGCCGAGGAAACTGCACTAAAGGTGCAGTACGCGATCGCTACCGTAGTCGAACCAAAACACGCAAGCCCCAAACTGCTTGAGCACAGCCTAGGGATGTTGATGAAGTTGCTAAGTTCGGACTATGCATGTATTAAGCTGGAGGATGAGGTTATATCAGTGGGTCAAGATCTCGAGTCCTCGAAGATTACTGAACTCTTGGGCCTACTGCGCGACCACCGTCAAGTCCAGGCGATTTGTACGGACAGGCTCGCCATTGACTTTCCCCAAGCCTCCGAAATTTCGCATCGATTCGCGGGTATGCTAGCTGTTCCGCTCGACAAGAGTTGGAGCGAGGCGATGATCATGCTTCGCGAGCGGCGCGATGAGAGCACGGCATGGTTAGGTAATCCGCAGGAGGGCCTGAGGTGGGACAGTGCAGGTCGACCTACCATGCGTCCGCGAGCAAGCTTCGAAAAGTACCTTGCACAAACGGCCCAAAGTTCTCGGCCATGGACTGAGGAAGAGAAGCACATTGCCAATTCGTGCACCTTAACGCTTGGCGTGCAGCTGCTGAGAATGAAGGCACAGGCGGCTCGTACCTCCCAACAGTCGTTTCTTGCAAATATGAGTCATGAAATACGCACGCCGCTTACTGCGATCTTAGGCTTTACGGATGTACTTGAGCAGGAGGAGTTGGAACCCAAGCAGGCAAAAGAACTCATCGGAACGATTCGCCGCAACGGCCAACACCTACTTACGGTGATCAATGACATTCTTGATTTCTCGAAAATACAGTCTGGACAGCTGGCAGTCGAGATTGCCGAGTTTTCCGTTACTGCCCTGGTCACCGAAATTGAACAGTCGTTTTTGTCCACAGCGGTAAAAGCGGGGTTGGAGCTGACAGTGGTTATTGCGAGCGGTGTCCCCCGAACGATACGCTCTGACGTGACGCGGGTACGGCAAATCCTCATCAACCTCGTCGGCAATGCGCTCAAGTTTACCAAGAAGGGTACCGTTTCGGTAAGGCTCAACTTCGATCAGACGAAGCGACTTCTCATTGCATCGATATCAGATTCAGGCATAGGGATGAACAGCGAGCAGCTCAGCGCGATTCGTGAGTTCCAACCCTTTCGTCAAGCCGATGTTTCGGTGACACGCCGATTCGGAGGCACGGGGCTTGGTCTTGCAATCTGTAAGTCACTCACCAGCATTCTCGGCGGTTCCCTTGAAGTCGATGCTATCGAAGGTCGTGGAAGCGTGTTTACGTTTTCAGTCCAGGATCATGGCAGCACCTCAAGTTTTGGCGACGCGGGTAGTGATCTTGCTAGAAGGTCAGTTCAGGCGTTCACATCCCTCCCCGAGGTGAGCCGAGAGCCTGAGTTTACACTAAAGGGACTCAGGATTCTGCTGGCCGAAGATGGCCTAGATAATCAGCGACTGATTTCGCACTTGCTGCGAAAAGCGGGGGCCAAAGTGGACATTGCTGAGAATGGCCAAATAGCGGTCGACAACATACTTCAGAAGCGATGCGTGTACGACCTGATATTGATGGACATGCAGATGCCAATCCTCGACGGCTACTCAGCAACACGTCAGCTTCGCGAAGCAGGCTACAGTTCTCCTATCATCGGCCTTTCTGCTCATGCATTAGCGGAGCAGAAGAGCGAATCGATCACAGCTGGTTGCAATGACTACTGCACAAAACCCATTGACAAGCAGAAACTGTTTGCCGTGTGCCGTCTGTACGGACGTCCACGTTAGTCGGGAAGCGATCAGGTAGTCGCAGAACTTACCGAGTACAGTTCGACCGTCTCAAACCGCTTGATGCGATGATTGTACCTTCCTCGTGAAAACGAAAGATTTGCCGAACCAATTCCAGAAGTTAGGGTCTTTGGAGCAATTCCATTTTGATTAGGAAATCCATACGATGATTACAGTTCGAGGCGAACGGCGTGGACGAAATGTGGGACTTTCCCTAGCGATGGAAGCTTGCGACTGGCGAATTTGACAGTTTGCGGTTAAAACCTGCCAGTGATTTGCGGATTCACGACCGGCCAAACCTGTATCGTAGCGGTCACTCGAGCCGCCAAATTGCGAGGATTTTGGGCTTAAACCGTGAACTGCGGGGAAGTACGTAGCTGCATTAAACTTATCTGGAAATCAAAACCAGCCAAACCCGCAAACCGGCTCGAGCAACAACCTGCTCAAGCTTGAGCACTAACCACCCGAACTCGCAAACCCGAATGAGAGCCAGGCCGCTTTAGGACCGATAAAGACCAAGCTTGTGGCGAAGCGATGACAGCGGCTTGTGGCTGACGCTTGAGCAGTCTTGGCTCGAGGCGGCGGTTCGCAACCGATCGGCCGCCTTACTGCACATGTTTGACATCGCCTCAAGGTTAGGAACAGAGAAGATCGATAAGATCCTCAATTCTCCTCTGTTTCGTCTTGATCAGCTTCGCGGAGTTCACTGTATGACAATGGCCGCGTTTTTTTCCGGGTGTAAGCAAGTTCCAGGCTCTGAGAGCTGCGTCATTGGCCCACAACGCTCTCTCCAGTTCGGCGGGAATGTCAACTGCTTCCGCTGAAGCGGTTGTGAACTCCATGAAAACTGCATCTCCAACTTTGAGTGCACACGACTGCTGGAGCTTCTTCGAAACCAAGATATAGTGCCCGTTTTTTGACGGGTTGATTGCAGCTGAGATCATTGTCCCGTTCAATGTCCCGCATATTCGAAGTCTCTGGCCTTTGTCGAAATGAAGTCGAGACACCAAATCCCCAGGCAGATAAATGACACGGTACTCCATTCTCCCATAGTCGATCACATCTAGGCAACTATGAAAGCTGTAAGCTTCTCCTAAAGTCATGGTCACTCTCGCTTCATTTTTTGCAATAAACATGTAACAGCAACATGAACGCTAGCCACTAAAGGCGTAAAGATTCGCGATCGTGGGGAGCCCCTTGCTGTCTAATCAGCGATCTGTTTGTCGGCCAAGCTTTTGGCTGCTTGAATGGTTCTTTCATGTAGGAAGTATCGCACGGCTGGATCGACAGCTAGCCCAATCGCGCGATGATAATCCTCAATCGCCTCCACGAGATGGCCAAGCTTCGCATGGAGTTCGGCTCTTAATGCCCAATACGGTAAATGAGAGCTTACCCGCACCGAATCAAGGAGATCGAGTTGCGAAAGTGCCGCTTGTGGACCATCGGTTTCTGCCAAAGCCGATGTATATCCTATCGCCGCGCCGATGGTACCACTAAACGTCATCAGCCCATTATACAACTGTAAAATCTCGGACCAATTATTGTGACCTGACAATCTGCGGAACGTGTGAGCGGATTGGATTGACGCTTCAAGCTGGAACGGACCTATCTCTTTCTTTGCGTAAGCTTCCCAAAGCAACGATTCTGCTTCTTCAACTTTGCTCATGTCCCATTTGTCAAGCGATTGATTATCGAATGGGATATACTTACCCGAATCGCTTCGACGCGCACCAACTCGTGCATCGCAAAACAACATGAGCGACAACAAACCGAGTGTCTCTGCACTATCGGGTACAAGGGCACGTGTGGTTCTGGCAAGCCAGATCGCTTCGGTAGTTAGATCGGTGCTCACGTCCGTTGTGCTACGTGGGTCGTCCCAACCCAATCCGAACGCGGCGTAAATTGATTCCAGGACTGACGCGAGGCGGGAAACAAACTCCCCATCGTCGGGTACATTGAAAGGAATTTTTGCATCACGGATTTTGCGTTTGGCACGACAGAGCCGTTGTCCCATGGTGGTCGGCGCGACAAGCATGGCGGAAGCGATACGTGCAGCATCAATGCCAAGCAAGGTCTGCAACATGAGAGGTGTACGAATCGCCTCATCGATTGAAGGGTGTGCGCAAACGAACATCAGCTTCAGCCGCTCATCTCTTATCTCGATAATTGCATCTGATCCGGACTTGTTTTGCGACCTGTTGCGACGAGATTCGTCCGCAGCGATTGCGTTTCCGACATGCTCCAAAGCTCGTTGATGGATTGCTGAACGGCGAAATCCATCAAGCCGCTTGCGTCGGGCTGTCGTAAGTAACCACGCTTCGGGATTGTCTGGAACGCTAGAGTCGGGCCAACGAGACAACGCTTCAGAGAACGCATCAGATAGGGCGTCCTCCGCCGCGGCCAAATCGTTGGAATTGGCAGCCAAGATAGCCAACAACCGTCCGTAGCACTCGCGCCCGATTCGTTCAACGGTTTCATGGGTTGTCGGCATGCTAATTCGTTACCGGCTTCCCCATCTCTAGTACCGGTCGTACTTCCACGCCGCCAGTCGACGCCGACGGACATTTGGCGGCCCACTGGAGTGCGGCGTCGAGATCTGGGACGTCAATTAAGAACATGCCACCCAATTGCTCTTTTGCTTCGAGAAACGGACCGTCTTGAATGTGTCGTTTTCCGTTAGGGATACGAAGACTGGTCGCTGAATCGGGGGGCATTAACGCCGTTCCCCCAGCCGCAATACCGGCCTCGCTAAGTGCTTTCGAATAAGCGGAATACGCTGCCCAGTACTCGGCTTGCGACGCTGAATCCGTTCTTCTGCAAAAATCTTCGTTGGTTTCATAGACCATAATGGCAAATTTCATCTCATTCCCCCCGGCTTAAGGCTAATCATAGACTGAAAATCGACTCGTCACCGCAGTAACGCACTCAGATATCGGTTTTCGACAAACAGTTGCAGAATTTCTTCGGAAAATTCGTCGACCAACCATTTTGAAAAGTTCTCACAGTGTGTCGAACGTTCGCGGTCCCAATCGTCATGTGTCCAGTGGCAACCAACGCGTCTGCCTCACTAAAAATCTCCGTCTCATTTGCATTGGAAATTGAAACCACATGGCAACTTCAGTTGGCTCTTCCTCCGCTTCATACCGCCCACTATGGTTCTGGATCATCGCCGGACTCGGACTCGCATGGAATGTTTTTGGCTTAATTCAGTTCGGAGGCTCGTTAACGTCAACGGAAGAAAGCTTGATGGAGGCAGGCATGACAGCAACGCAGGCAGCCGTTATGAAAGGATACCCAACCTGGATGACGATTGCATTCGCGATTGGAAAATTAGGTGGAACAGTAGGATCAGGTATGTTGCTATTGCGTTCCCGATACGCAGTTCCGGTCTTTTGGGTTTCGCTGGTAGCTTATTTGGTTTTGTTTATTGGGGACTACACTCAGGGTGTTTTTGCAGCATTAGGAACGCCTCAGGTTCTCATTCTTACTTTTGTGATTTTGATCGCTGTCCTACTGCTCGTAATTACCTATCGGTTTGCGAATTAGAAAGTGTACCGCATCGAAACGAGTAGACTTTCACGTCGAGACTGATGCCTTGCGATCGATTTCGGTGAGCAGTTCGTTGCGGCAACTCCTAAGAACGTGCCGGTCCACTACGCGGGGCTCGCGGCGAAACGACAATCTTTGTGCGACGTGGTATCGGTGGCGTCTTGCTCACATGGGAGGACGAAGCCTTCTTGGCCGCGCCCGCAGTTGCGATGCTGGGGCTGCAGTCAACGCACCAAGCCGACGAACCGCTTATGGAAATGCACTTCACCACAAGTTACCTGGAGCACGCCAATGCCCGTGGGCTTAAGTGCTTTGCTGACTCACCGACGTTACAACGGGCCTGCAACTGAACGAGCTGTGCATTGCCTATGTTTGGAGAGGCTGGAGCCTATGGGCAGCGCGTACTAGGCTGGAGCATGCGTACGTGCGCGACATGCGAGTAGGATAGAGTGCTGGCAACTGGTGCGAGAACGCAACGCGTACAGGCCTATTATGGAGCCAGTTTGGTGGCTCTTGCATAAAAAACCATAGTTCCGTCAAAAATGGGCATGTAGCTTGACCCGAAAGCGATTCGCGAGTTCCACACAAACTGCTCAACGAAGCAGCGTCGATCTGTAGTCAGTGCTGTGAGCTCCGCAAAGTCGTTGCCGTACCATGTACACACCGGTCACAGCCGCCGCGATGACAATAGCAGCAGCGGCTCTCAACGACAAAGCTCCCGTCAAGTTCATTTTTCTCTCAGGTTCGTCATAGGCTGTGACCACCTGTTTCCGCCGAATGAAGGCAGGTGGTTCGGAAATTGGACGATGCAAGACTTTCAATTGTAAACAAGTGTTCGCATGCGTGCTGGCGTCACAAGCGTTGGTAGTTTCTGCCGCTATCGATACGATTGCAGTTCGTGTTGCTAGCTGTGGAGCGTCAGCCCTTTTCTCGGATTTTTTAGTAATTCGCTTGCACTCCGCCGCGGGAAGTACTAAAAAATCAAATTACTAAGAAACCAAAGACCAATCTTGACGCAAATGGAGAGGTAGATGGCGAGACCAAAAGCGAGTGAGCTGACCGAACGAGAACTAGAACTCATGCTTGCGTTCTGGGATGGGGGCGAATCGACGATTGCCGAAGTAAAAGAGCGACTTGAGCAAGATGGTCGTGAGCTGGCATACACCACCGTCGCGACACTGGTGCGCATCCTGGTCGACAAGAAGTTCTTGAAGCAGACCACGTCTCGCAGGCCGCATGTGTTTCGAGCGGCACGCAGTCATGCAGATGTCTCAGGACGACTGCTCCACGACTTGATGCAGCGGGTATTCGGCGGATCAGCCGAAGCACTCATCATGCGGCTGATGGAAGACCAGACACTGAGCAGTTCTGATCGGCGACGCCTGCGTTCACTACTCGGCAAAACCCAACCTAATACTGCAGAAGACAAGAAAGACTGAGCACCATGTCTATCATCGCTGAACAATGGGCGTCATGGGATCAATGGTTGACTCCGGTCGATGCGCGGTTGCTGTTGTGGATCGTTTTGCAAATCACATTAATCGGGCTGGCTACCTACGCGATCGTGGCGATGGCGGGACGCGCCACCCCTGCGGCTCGCGCTTTGATATGCCTACTTGGACTGGGCTGCATGACCGCGCTCCCCTTGGTGAGCATGTTGCAGTTTTACGAGTGGAGCTGGGGAGATTGGCTTGATCAGCCGCGGTTAGATGCTCTCACGACAACGGGTACCGAGCAACCTGTTTCGCAGCCAATCGACGGTGCAAGCGAAGCGAACAACCAACGACTCGAGTGGTGGCAAGAGGCACTGTTGGCAACAGGCGAATTGTTTTCGAGCGCTCAAGCGGAAGAGAAGCAGGATCCAGTTGTAACACATCGTTCCACTCTTGGACCAGCGATTGCGCGGAGTTTGGCAGCTTTAATCGCGATGGGTATCACTTTGGGGGCCATTCGGTTGATGCTCGGCCTGTGGATGGTTCGTCGCTTGCGTAACGCAGCCACGCCGCTGGATGATCCGCAACTGGAGGCAGAACTCGACACCTGCGCGCGTCGGTTGGGTGTTGCTGAAGGGGTACCGATAGCGATCTCCAGTTTGGTCGGTACACCAGCAGTTGTCGGCTGGCGCGAGCCGTTGCTCTTGTTGCCGACGACATGGGGTACATGGTCCGTTGACGAGCGTCGCGCCGTTCTAGCGCATGAGTTAGCGCACATCCAGCGTAGTGATTACATGATTACCGCTGTGGCCCAAGCGGCGGTCGCGCTCCACTTTTTTCATCCCCTGGCGCATGCACTTGTTTCACGTTTGCGATTGAATCAGGAGCTGGCCGCAGACGGCTTGGCGGCAAGTCTCGTGGGAGGCTCACAGCGATATGTAGAAATACTGGCGGGGCTTGCACTCCGTCAGCCAGAGGTGCGGACTCCGGGGCCGGCCCAGGCTTTTTTACCTCCCCGGAGTATGTTTGTACGGAGGTTAGAGATGTTGCGTTCCCAGAATTTCGGACGCCCTGTGTGGTCCAGGTGGTATTCTGCCATGGCGTCGTTGAGCGTCGTAGCGCTCACGTTAATTTTAAGTGGCCTAAGACCTATTACAGTTCGCGCTCAAGATAGGTCGCAACCTCAGCCGACTGCCGTTGCGAAGGCCACTGGAGGCGATCTGCGAAGCTTGATCCCACCTGAAGTCGTCGACGTAGTGATCGAATTCGATGTTGCGGCACTGCTCAACTCTGAACCCGTTAGACAATTGCTTGAGTCGTCCCCGGATATCCTTAAGCAAGTGCCATTTGACCTCAAGGCGGTCGAGCAGGGGATGGTGTTGCTTTCAGCGGCAAGCAATCAACCCCAGATTACCCCTTTGTTATTGCTGCGATTCTCTCCCGGCGCTGAACTACCTGTTCCACCGCCAGCGGGTGATTCGTCGAGAGCAATGAAAACACCAGGTGAGGCCTTCGCTGCCAACGTTCGCAAGATCGATAGTCGCACCATCGTGGTTGGAGGAAGCGAGTCGCTGCGGGCGACGATCGGCACTCTTCCTTCCGATAATCATTTTCAACCATTCCTCGAACGCCATGAAGGTGCGACGATTCGCATTGCTGGCAAGATAGATCAGATACGCCAAATGATGTCCTCGCCGCAGGTGCAAAACCAAAGCGAGATGTTGGCATTTGCACCACTCTGGGAGAAGGTTAATGCCTTTTCTGCAGGCATCGACATAGGTGATGCGTTGACCGTGAACGGACAGCTTGACTCAAGCGAACCAAAAATGGTCGCTGAGACGCTGTCGGCGCTCAAGACTCTGGCTGGCAATCTCATTTCCCGGTCAATGAAGACTGGCGAAGGGCAGGAGCCGATGCAGGGGATGTTGATCGCTACTGCTGCTGGGCAAGCCAAGAAGTTTCTTGAATCGGTCACTATCGTGACAACTGAATCGGGCGTCAGCCTAACGGCAAAAGTCGACTCAGGAGCATCTGCGGCAGTTGCAGTAATCTTGCCTGCCCTCCAATCCGCTCGCGCAGCTGCTCTACGAACGAATAGTGCGAACAACCTTAAGCAGCTGATGCTCGCTCTCCACAACTACCATCAAGCTCATGGGCACTTTCCACCCGTGGTCGTTCGGGATCCATCGACGGGTGTGGAGAGAAGCTGGCGAGTCGAAATCCTGCCATTCCTCGATGTCGAGCTTTATAAGAAGTACCAGCAGGACGAGCCGTGGGATAGCCCAGCCAACCAAGAAGTCCTGAAGAAAATGCCGAGAGTGTTCGCTTTCCCTTGGCCAGGTCAGGACGGTTCCACTGAGACTCCTTACCAGGCAATTGCCAGCGACGGCGGCGGGCTAACACTTACGAAAGATGGTCAACCTCCGGGAGTAACGGATATCACTGATGGCACGAGTAACACGGTATTCCTTGTCGAGACCAAGCCGATGGTACCTTGGACAAAACCAACTGACTTAACAGACTCTGCCAAGCAGCATGAGTTAGTCATTCATCCTGGTGGATTCAACAGTGCTTTCGGGGACGGATCAGTGCGTTTCATCTCAAACAGCATCGACGAAGCCGCATGGAAGTCGATCACAACCCGTTCCGGTGGCGAAGTTGTGCAGTTACCGTAACGAACGCGTAACCCGCAAATCAGCTCGAATCCACGCGTTCAAACTGTTTGCAGTAAGGAAACTCTTCACGTTCACTTGCAACAAGATAAACTCTGCTAGTTCCTGCAACCCATGTAAAAGAACCGCAGTGCAAGATCTCCAGAGTTTATCGTTATTAGCAATCGTAGTCTGCTCTGATTTGGCAGCACCTTAGAACGGAGGCCAAAAGTTTGGCGGCGAGTAAGCACTTAATCGGCTGCCGCGTGCATAGCGATATCGGCAGGAACAATGAGAACCCATCCCTTTTGTCGCCCGGCTATAGCAATACCCAACATCCGGCCTTCGACATCGTAGACAGGCCCTCCGTAGGTATCAAACGTTGGTGCAGTAGCAACGCTGAAGACTCGAGAAAATCCTGAGGCACGCGCACTCTGTCCCTCGAGCCTAGGAGACGTCGACAATTCAAGATTCAAACTCAAATCGAATTGCTTCTTGTCGCGCATAATAACCAGTCTTACCTTGTCGCCAGCAACGGCGACGGGATCAGCCGTTATATCAAGTAGCTCGACTAGAGATTGACGAGTCGCCGTTGATCGACCTTCAATACTCATCAGAATATCCCCAGCCTGCAAAGCATGACCCGCCGGCGCTTTTGAGACTTCCAGGCCCCCTGGGCCGTCCTTCAGGTTGACTCCAAGAACGCCGCGCTCACGTGGGAAGGAAAGCGGCGGGCTAGCGATAACACCGAGAATTGGCGAAGTTGCACTTAGAGTGACAAGAGTGCCGACGGATACCTCATCGCGATTCAACCATTCGGCTGTAACAAGATCTGTCGCCTGAATCTTCAATACAGCCAAATCATGCTGGCGAAGAACCTTTTTTACGGTGGCAGGCATTTTCCGTCCGTCGCTCATGCGACAAATAGGCTTCTCTGCAATGAGGCTGGCCTTGGTAAGAATCACACCATCGGAGCTAACCACAGTGCCGAGCGAAACGACTCGATCATCCTTATCGATCATTTCTACTACAGTAGATCGCGAAGCCTCTGCTGCCGTTAAAATGCCTGTTTCCAACAACGTGAGTTGCCAAGTATCTGCTTGCGTGAAAGGTCTCTGAAAATCTTCGCTCTGACTCAACAGGGCCTCAATGCGCACGTTTGAGTGCGGCCAGGGCAGGCCCAAATGCGGATTCAGTATGGCAATCATCCGCCCTTGAGAGTCAAAGACGCCGCCGCCA
>JBGSJB010000653.1:0-7283 GCA_041742175.1 Pirellulaceae bacterium | reverse complement strand
ATATCGGCGACTGGGCCATTGAGCGACCGTACCGCGATTTTGCAGCTTATTTTTCTAGCAAGTCTTCTGTCGTCGGAATCACTCAATCGATGGCAGTCGAACTGGCAACTCGCAATCCGAATGTGCGTGTGAACGCAATTTTGCCTGGTCCAGTTTTATTGTCCGATGAGATCAGCCAGCAACGGCGCGAGCGCATTATCAAGGAATGTTTGCTGCAGCGCGAGGGAACGCCCGATGACGTCGCCTCGGCCGCAGTTTTCTTAGCAAGTAGTCCTTTTATTACCGGCGTGTGCTTGCCAGTGGACGGTGGTCGGTCGATTTACGCTGGACCGTCATCCGATCCGATCGCTCATCCCAAAGTCAGCAATTCGTGAGCTGACTTCGGCTTGAACTAAAGTGCTCGTTCTAAACAGTGTTCGTTGGAGAAACGCGGGGCATCGGATTCGCCGAGGTATCGATGCGATTGACTGCGTTCAGCATGGCGAGCAAAGTTGCTTCGACCGTGTCTGTCGAGACGCCAACGCCTTTGTAGGTTTGACCTTGATACTCGATTTCCAACTGCACATCGCCCAGTGCATCGCGGCCCAAGCTGGCGCTTCGAACGCGGTAATCTTTGCAGACGACTTTCAATCCCGTGATGCTCTCCACTGCCCAGAACGCTGCGTCGATCGGACCATCGCCCTGCTCTACCGCTTGCGAATACTCTTTGCCATCGTGCATTAATGTGAGCGCGACGCGGGGCGCGTGCCCTGTTCCACTGCTCACTTCAAACCGCACCAATGACCAAGCTTCCGAAATGTGTCCCGAGATCTCTTGCTGAATCAAGGCAACTATGTCGCCGTCGTAAATTTCTTTCTTTTTATCCGCCAGGGTTTTGAAATTGTCAAAGACTTGCTGAAGCTGTTCAGCGGTAATGTTGAATCCCAGGGCGCGAGCTCGATCCGCTAAAGCTGCGCGACCGCTATGCTTTCCGAGAACCAAATCAGTCTTTGCGAATCCGACGTCTTCAGGCCGCATGATTTCATAAGTGCTACGTTCTTTCAGCATTCCGTCTTGGTGAATCCCTGACTCGTGCGCGAACGCATTTCGACCGACGATAGCTTTGTTGCGCTGCACTTCCAAACCGGTGATCTTGCTAAGCAAGCGGCTGGTCGGCACTAATCGCTCGGTTTTGATCCCGGTCGTACATCGGAAAAGCTCCGCGCGCGTTCGCAGTGCCATAACAATCTCTTCGAGCGCGCAGTTACCAGCACGTTCGCCAATACCATTGATCGTACATTCGACTTGACCACAGCCAGCGGCGACAGCAGCTAGTGAATTCGCCAAAGCCAGTCCTAGGTCATCATGGCAATGCGTACTCAAAATCGCCTTATCGATATTCGGTACGCGATTCATTAACAACTGAATGCGTTCGAACATTTCCTGGGGAGTGGTGTAGCCAACTGTGTCAGGAATGTTGATTGTTGTTGCGCCTGCATCGATAGCCGCTTCGACAACTCGACACAGAAAATCGTGTTCGGTTCGCGCTGCGTCCTCCGGCGAGAACTCGATATCATCGCAGAAGCTTGCCGCCAGTTTCACGCCCGCGATGGCGCGCGCGATGATCTCGTCTTGGCTCATGCGCAGTTTGAATTCGCGATGAATAGCGCTCGTTGCCAAGAACACATGAATGCGGGGCTGTTGAGCTTTTTTGAGAGCTTCGTACGCGCGGGTGATGTCGTTATCGTTGCAACGCGCTAAGCCGCAAACAGTAGCTCCGCGGACAACGTTTGCGATCTCGCGCACGGCTTCGAAGTCACCAGGCGAGGCGATTGGAAACCCGGCTTCGATGATGTCGACTCCCAAGTCTGTCAGCGCCAGAGCGACTTCGAGTTTTTCAGCCAAGTTCATGCTCGCGCCAGGCGATTGCTCACCATCGCGGAGCGTTGTGTCAAAAATACGAATTCGACGTTCGTTCTGGGATTCGGACATGGTGTTTCCTTTAAAGCTTGCTGAAGGAGTGCAAGCCAACATTCGGCGGTACGATTCGAGCCAGCGGAATACGAAAAAACCCCGAGGCTCGTCGAGCACCGGGGTTGGCAAGCATGTTAATCAATATGCACAGACCTACCCCAACCGCTCGCTGAGTGCGAGGGCGAGCAAAAGGAGCTCGAGGTTTGGTAGTAGTTGGCGCATAACGGGTTCCGCTGAAATGAATTGAGTACGAAGTTAGCCGGATGCGTTGGCGAAGTCAAGAGTGCCAATGTTGCTTCAGAATTCCTTCCGGGCAACGTAAATGCAACCAATCAGCAGCATAACGCCGACGAAAGCCAAGTTTGTCACGATCGGTCGCCATACATCCATCTCAACTTGCGCTTGATTCATGTCGTTAGTAACGATGCTCAAGCTTTGCGTCGAATTGCCAGACAGTAGATATCCCATTGCGTTGTCCAGTGCACTCGGCTTTGGGTTGACTTGGTAAACCGGATTGATGCCCCAGTTGTAAACCATCTCCAGAGTCGACATCGCTGGCGTGAACTCCTTTTCGATTGAGCTTTTCGCCAGGTCATACTCGACTACTCGATTTGGCTTCACGCCCAGCAGCACGTTTGTCGGCGACAACCAGGTCATCGCTGTCAACTTTCCAGCGAACTTGCTCGGTATCTCCTTCACTTCGCCGCTTTCGCAATTTAGTCTGAACCAGTTGCCGGTGTGCGTGATGATCGCCGCTTCGTTCGTTTGTGGAATCCAAGTCAACTCGCGCACATTGTTGCTCGCAGGCAAGGTGACTTCAGGGTGCAATGGTTTTAAGTTTGCATCAAAGACCATGATCGGCAGAGAATCGCGAGCCACAACGCAGAAGTTCTTATTGGCAATAATGAGCGCAGGCTCGGTGCCTTCGCCTTCGATCTTCGTGCTCGCCGTAACTTCAAAACGATTCTTCGTGAACTGCAGGACTTCGACGGTGCCAGAGTTGTAGATCGCCAGTCCATTACCGTCGGCTGTGGGCGAAGTTGAAGTGTTGTCGCTCAGCACAAATTCTTTCGGCGCAACATTCCCGAACGCGTTAGTGCCTGGGACCCAATTGCGGAGCATGCCGATCAGCGGATTGTTGCCCGCTTTCCCGACGTCTTTGTCCCAGTTCAAGCGATAGATTCCCGCTCGACATACAGCAACGATATTTCCACCAACTTCCGTCAAGTCGATAAGTTGTTGCGGTAGCTCCGGCCCAATGTCGCTCATCCAATAAGCTGTGGTTCGCGCCTCAGCCAACGTTTGCGGGTCGGCGTTCGATTCCTTAGCTGGCTCTGTGCTTTCGCTACGCGAATTCATTGAGTTCATTGAGTCTGCGT
Organism: Pirellulaceae bacterium; assembly: GCA_041742175.1. Classification (GTDB taxonomy): domain Bacteria; phylum Planctomycetota; class Planctomycetia; order Pirellulales; family Pirellulaceae; genus Aureliella. The sequence goes on along the minus strand of JBGSJB010000653.1, from coordinate 3,951 downwards.
TGGAATCGGCTGGCGAATCAGCTTCGTTAATGGCGACTGTTTGGGACTGATCAGGTTGGTCTTGGAGGGGTTGATCTTGAGCGGTATCGTCTTGATCCGACTTGCCATCAAGGCGAATGACGGCCAGTTTGCGTGATCTGGCCTGCAAGCCACCGAAGGGATTTCTGAAAAAAGACTTTACGACAACTTGCTTGCGCTGATCATCGTAAAGTGGGCCGAAGGTTCGCGCTTGACCTGGAGCGTCATTATCGAGCGCGGGCTGCCAGACTGAGAACTTTTCGTTCCAGATACTAACGTCGCCGCGTTGATTCACTGCCCAATATTTGTCTTCAATCTTTTTGATACGGCTGATCTGTGGCAAGAAATCCACGTGCTGTTGCATTCCGTCGTGGATAGCGCCGAGTGCAAAACAGAATAGCCAGAAAATAATGCAAGCGACGACACAAACGATCGCGTTGCCCCAGATCAAGCCAACCAGCGCTGAAACGGAATAGAAAATGATGAACACAAACAGGAGTAGCGGGATGCAGTACAGCAGGCCCTCGTTCCAAATATCGAAGCGAATACCCGCGATCAAATAGAGTCCGATCAAGACGAATGTAATATTGAAAAAAACAAAGACGCAGCCGCCGAGCAGCTTGAACAGGTACAACCAGATTCTAGAAATCGGCTTGCTCAACAGCAGATGCAACGAACCGGAGCGAAACGTCTCCGGAACGATGGGGCTGGTGACGATCAGCGCAACGAAGACTGCGACGACGCCCAAGCCCAGCTTGATTAGCATCCCCAGCAGCAGCGGTTCGACAAATTGTTTGATTTGACGACGGCTGATGTTTAACGGTTCTCCCAGTTTGAAGCCGGCGTAGCCGATCCAAAGTCGTTCGCTGCGAGGACGCGTGAGTTCGAGCGGAAAAGCTAAGGTCAACAACTCGCGGTTGAGTTCCTCGCGCTCGAAGTCACTGAGTTTGTCGACGCCCTGTTCGATCAGCGGCTTGAGCCGTTCGCGTTTATCGGCCGTGGGAAAGGCGTCGATAGAATAAAGGTCCTTTGCCTCAATCGCGGCGTTCAACTCTTGAGCGATATCTTTCGAGCGGATTCGGCGCTTGCCACGCTGTTGGGTTTCTGAGTTGTCGTCCGGCTCCAATTGTTTGATAAAATCCGGACTCAACTTTGCAGTCACCGCTTGAACCGCTTTACTCCCCTGCCCTTTCGAAGCTTCGACAAGCTTCTCTTTGATTTTGTCGAGGTTGTCGATGTCGCTGCTAACGAGTTTAAAGCTGCGTTCAGTTACGTAGCCGAACGGTGCGAGCCCGGCGAGCACGAATGCCCATCCGATAAGCAGCACCCACAACACGCGGTTACCAACGGCTTCCCAAAACGAGTCTATAAGGATCGCTAAGTACGGTTTCATCGCTGATTTTCTGATTGAACGGCGAACGGATTGGCTTGGTCAGCTTGCGAGGATCGTTGAACGGCCGACAGGAAGACCTCTTCAAGCGTTAATTTGGTGCGGTCGAGCCGCAGGATGCTGATGTCGCATGCCCTGATACGGTCGACGAGTTGATCTACGTCGGCTTGAGTCTGTGCGGCAGTGGTCAGTTGCCAGCGCGAGTCAGGCAGAGGGAGGATTTCAATCCCGTCGGTACTCTGAAATCGAGTGATTTTCTCTGGTGCAGCCGCTAGTTCAATGCGAACTTTCGTATCTAAGGCGCCACCGAATTGTTGAGTCAGTTCGTTGGGCGTGCCGACGCCTTGGAGTTCACCGCCTGCGAGGATGGCGACGCGGTCACAAACCAACTCCACTTCCTGCAAGATGTGGCTATTCAGGAAGACCGTCTTACCTTGGTTTCGCAGATCGTTGATCAAGCTTCGAATCTGCGAACGACCCACTGGATCGAGTCCATCCGTGGGCTCATCGAGAATCAGCAATTCAGGATCGTGCAGCATGGCTTGAGCTAGACCGAGTCGTTGCCGCATCCCTTTGCTGTACTTGCGAACGAGTTCTTTCTCGCGGCCTGCCAAGCCGACGAGTTCCAGTAGTTCGGACGATCTCTTCTTGATGTCGCTTTCCGAAACAGAACTCAAGCGACCGAAGAACTCCATCGCGCGTTTGGCGTTTTGATGCGACGGAAAACTCAGATTCTCGGGCAGATAGCCGATGCGTCGTCGCGCGTTCTTTGTGCCTGCGGGCTCGCCAAGTAAGAATGCTTGGCCGCCGGTACTGCTAACGATGCCAAGCAGTATTTTGATCAGGGTTGTTTTTCCAGCCCCGTTCGGTCCGAGCAATCCGAAAACTTCGCCGCGGCGAACCGACAAATCGATTCCCTTGAGCGCATTAAATCGTCGCGGTACTATCCATCCATCCCGATATTGCTTCTTAAGGCTTTGGACGTCGATTGCAAGTGAGTCAATCATGCGGAGAATTGCTTGTCAGAGTCAATTGAGTGATTTCAAAACGGTTGTTGCGGGACTGGTTTAGCATACACGAAACCGTCTCGATCATTGTACGCGGGACGCTTGTCGTTTGGCTCGCACGGTTGGTTTGCACGGCGTGTTCATCCTGCGTGTTCGTTTCTAATGGCTGACTATTGGCTGGCGAGTTGTATGTTGGCTGGCGATTGTTACAGAATTGAACATTGTAGTGGGCCTAAACCGTACCCTAGCTGGTGAATTTGCGTAGCAGAAACTCGCCCAAACGCGGCGACAAGGCGCTTGCGATGAGCAGTAGTCTTGCTTTACGGGGCAAAATCAAAGTTGGTCGCCGTTGATGCGCGGCTTTCAGGATTTCCTCAGCCAGCTTTGCGGGGTCGAGCCCTTTTACTTTGGCTCCACCACCGCCTTTTAATGCTTCAGCAGGTAGCTCTGCAGCGTTCGGCAGGTTGTTGTACCGTTCGCCCGCATCGTCGCGCGCGATCGGGCCGGGACTGGCTAGCATCACATGCACTCCGGACTCCGCGAGTTCGAGTCGCGATTGTTGTGCGAGAGCGGCCAAACCATGCTTAGCGACGGAGTAGCCTCCTAAGAATCGCGGTGCAAAATGTGATGACAGCGATCCGATTAAAACGAGGGTGCCTTGCGTTGATTTGAGCAGCGGCGAGAAGTTCTGCACGACATGCAGGCCACTGCCCACGTTGGTTCGAACGAGTTCTAGCATGCGCTCACAAGTCAGGCTGTCGATGCTTCCTCGATCGCTCTGTCCGATGGCATTGATGACCAAATCGAGTTGCAGGAACTTGGCGCGGATCTGATCCGAAACCGCTTTCGCACTGCCTGGTTCGCACAGATCACCTGCGAAAGTAAACAACTGCGCGTTGGGTGACTTCGCCGTAATTTGCTGTTGAGCAGCGTCAAGTCGCTCGCGATCGCGTCCAACAATCAGAACTTTAGCTTCGTGAGCAGCCAAGCGATGCGCAAGTTGCAAACCCAGTCCGGCCGAAGCGCCGCAAACCAACGCGGTCTTGTTTTTCCAAGGTGACTTTGCGTCTGAAGACACTATCTCAACTTTGAAGAGTTCTGTTGGCGATTTTGTGAGTCGGCATTTCTGTAAAAAGTACTAGCGTTTGAAGAGCTTGCATTGTTGCAAAAACCCGCTTGCCCTCTCCAGCCAATCGTTCATTTGGGGTACACTTCCTAGGCTTCCGCAGCGTCTACCTGCTTTGAAACGAGGGCTGTGGTCTGACCACGGAACGCTAATTAAAGTTAGCGTATTATAGCTAGCTCAGTTTGGCGACAAAGTGGTGACGCACAGGTGCCGGTTGCCGAGCACTAAAACATTTCGAACTGATCGATTTCGGAGGATGCACGCCTCGGGTCGAGCAGAATCACAAACGGATTATGCATGCAGTGGGATTCGCCGGGGGCTTACTTCAGACGCTTGGAACAATGGTTAGCGCTTGAAGCGGTGGCTGAACGGGAACGGATGGCTGAGCGCCGATCGATGCAGCGTAGCGG
>JBGSJB010000652.1:0-3645 GCA_041742175.1 Pirellulaceae bacterium | reverse complement strand
CTTCGGAGCCGCCGCGCTACCAGCCAGCTTGCGCTGATGGGCGACGAAGGTTTCCCAAGCTGTCATCACACCGGTCGATCCGTGACGGCCCGTTCCAACCCAGCTCTCGTTGTCGCTGACTAGCACAACACCGGCAAACTTGCCGTTGCGGTAGCGTACGTTAGCAGCTTCCAAAGGCAGAGCACAGTTGGTTCGCACCGTTCCGCTCTTGCTCTTGAACTGTCCGGAGCGAATCATCTGGAACACAGTTCGCAGGACGCGACCGTTGTCGACGACACGATCGAACACTCGGTGCATCAGTTCGGTATCGCGAACGGACAAGGCAACCAGCAAAGCAGCCGGCATATCCTTCATGAACGCCTTCTCACGAGCGTACAAAGCGAGCTTCGCCAAGTACTGGTTGTCATTGACCTCGTCGATCAACTTCAGCACTTCATCAAGCTGCGTTGTGGCAGTCGAGTAGAACGCGTTACCGAACGTACCCGTTGCGGCGACTTGAGCCAGCGCGTGCTTTGGTTCGAGCGCGTAGGCTCGACCACCTGCTTCGTTGACGGTGTCGGCGCGTGGCAGCCGCGCAGACTTGCTAGCGAATAGAGACATGTTAGCCATGGATTCCTCCAGACTGAGCGGCAATGCGCTAGCGGCCGGTTCTGGCAATACAACGCCTGAAGAACCGACGGCTAGCGCCTCATCGCTCAAAAAACTGTTCGACGAAGGGTAGTTGAGAAAGGCCAGTATCAGTGACACTGTGCCATCTTAAGCAAAGATGTAATCCCAACTGGCAGTCGAACGAGAATCGCAAAGTAGATCGAAGCACTACGCTACGTCCGCTTCCCCTAGTTCATTTGTTTGTATCCATGCTGATAGAGACTCGCTTTCATCATCAAGGTTCACGGAAAAGCGACCGACGAAGCGTGACCAGAGCGCCATGACGACGTGCGTCAATTGATAGCTCCCGCTATCGCGGCTAAAGAGTGGGGATGTACTCCAAGTCGGCAGTCGCCGAAGAAGTTTGAAGAGTGAAGGGAGAAGTTTGAAATAGGCACCCTAGCTTCGTGGTATCCTGAGCAAAACTCAACTTTTGCTATCTGGAGAACCGTCATGAAGCCTGACCTACCGAGTCGAACATTTCAGTTCGCAGAACGCATCGTAAGAGTTTGCCAAGTACTTGACAGACATAGTAGTGTGGCTCGAACGTTGTCTCGACAACTGATACGATCAGGTACGTCGATCGGAGCAAACGTTGAGGAAGGACAGGCAAGCCAAAGCCGACGAGACTTTACTGCTAAGTATTCCATTGCCTGCAAAGAAGCACGCGAAACGCACTATTGGCTTCGGCTGATCGTTGCGACCGAAATGTTGCCGTTAGCAAGGCTCGACTCCCTAATCGACGAGGCTGACCAATTGATTGCAATCTTAACGACGATCATCAAGAAGACACGCAATTGATTTCCAACTTCTCGCTTCACTCTTCAAACTTCAAAAGACTCGCCGCTACCCAAGCAACGGCGAGTCAGGACAGAATCATTTGAACGAAGTGTTAGTTTAGACGTTTCGGTTTCTAGTTGATGTAGTCCAAACAGGCAGTTCAAACTTCAGAGCCGACGACTGGATTCGCACCAGCATAGGCCTGTTTACAAGACAGGCGCCTTTCTTAGTCGAGCCACGTCGGCAAGAGCAGTCTATAGGTGTTAGCCTGTAGACTGAAGTATGAGAGACCTAAAGACGATTCGGGGTTCACGCTCGCATGTAAAGAATTCAACTTATTTGAACCATTGGTCGCTCAGTCTAATTTTGCCACAACCAAATATTTTTCGGTACGCGTGCTCGGTAACGCATTTGTTGCTTGCATCATCCCTGCGTGCGTTACCGTGAACCCGGCAATCTCTAGCAAGTAGGGCAGGGTTGCCAGCGATTGGTTGGCAGCCAGTGGCAAACAGTCAGCGAATTCCGTGTCGAGGCTTGCCCAAGCACTCCGACTGTAGAATCCATCGATGAGCAGCACGACTCTCTGGGGCCTCAACCAATGCCGCCAATTTGCCATGGCCGAAAGCGGGTCGTAGAGCCCATTGGCTAATTGCCGCGAGATAATCACGTCAAAGGAGTCCGGCGGAAAAAGCGACATATCGTCCGGCGAGTCGCAGAATCCTTGGCAGATGCGCACCGAACTCAACTCTGGCTTGCTAACCAACTTCTGCAGCATCAAAGTCGAAGGTTCAAGCGCCGTCAGTTCGAGACCGCCAATTCGCATGAGCACGCGGCTCATTGCCCCTGTTCCTGCGCCCGCGTCCAGCACTGACATACCGGCCTCAAGTGCAAATGCTTGGGCGATGTCTTCCAGACAGGCAAGTTCATCTGCTTCGCCAATCTGCTGCGTCCAGGCTTCATATTGCTCTACGGCCGCAACATCATAACTGGCAAGATGCTTGGCTCGGAATTCAGATTGCGATAGACGGTAGGACATATCGTTAATACTAGAAAACAAAAAGATGGCGTCCGCCGGTTGGAAAACAACCGGCAGACGCCTTAGTTTACAGCAAGTTCATAACGCGATCGGCCAATCCCTTTTCGCCGAGTACGATATTCATCTTACCCGCCGTTGCGATCTTCTCGAGAACTTCCAGTTCTCGGAGTCGCATCAGCGTTGGGTTGTCGGCGAGCAACTTTGCAGTGTTCGCCTGGCTACGCATGGCAGCGGTTTCCTCGCGGCGTGCGATCAAGTTGGCTTCGGCCGCCTTCTTGGCTTCCGTGACCTTGTTCATCAAGTCCTTCATGTCGCCTGGCAGAATCACGTCCTTGATACCTACCGAGCCCACTTCCAGCCCCAACACACTCGCCTGTTCACGCACGAACTGTTCCAGCTCCTGCGCAACGTCGTCCTTGCCAGTCAGGAAACTATCGAGTTCACGTCCGCCGATCACCGCTCGCAGCGCCAACTGAACCTCGCGATACAGCGACTGACGAACATCGCTCGCAGCACTTACGGCACGACGGGCGTCCTTGACCACGTAAGTCACAATCGCGTTCATCCGTACCGTTACCTTGTCAGCTGTCATGATCTCCTGGCCGCTGACATCGATCTGCGATTCACGCATGTCGAGTTCGACGACGCGTGCGTCGGCGGAATCCTTCCAGTACGCGTACAGGCCCGGCTCGAGCTGTGCGATGTAGCGACCATCGATGAACAGCACGCCCACGCAGTCACGTTCGACCTTGCAGACGTCCAACAAGCGACTAGCCTCCGGAGCACGCACGATAGCCTTCAAGTCCTTGTGCTCGACACGCACGTCTCGCGAATCGACCGTTTCCACTCGCACTTCGCGCACACCGGTCCAGTACGCATACAGGCCAGCGCTGAGAATCCGAGCGAATCGTCCGTCGATCCACACCAGCGCACGCTGATTGTCCTTCAGATCGATGACTTCCGCCTGACCCTTTAGCATTCCTGACTTGACGATAACGTCCAGTTGATCGTCCGCTAGCCACGGCTCACGCTTTGAAACCACGCGAACGCTGATCTTGTTCAGCGGATCGACGATCCAGTGCTTGCCGGTACCCAACAGGCCCTTGAATTCGCCTTCGCGGAACTTCAAGCCAACTTCGTAGCTGCGAATCATAATTCTCTTTAACATGAAGCTGCCTCCT
>JBGSJB010000651.1:0-4442 GCA_041742175.1 Pirellulaceae bacterium | reverse complement strand
AGTTTTAGTGAGAATTTTTCGGGCAGCAGCGGGCACTTGGTTCGCAAGGCGCTATACGGCAACCAATGGATTCGAACGCCGAGCGGTGAATGGCAGGAACTGACAACGGCCAGCTTCAGCCATGATGCTACTGGACGCCAGGACCGTTTCGATCGCTTTATGGGAGTTGAGAAGGGCCAGTTCTTTCTCAGCCACGGCGGCTTTGTGGAGGGCCTTACGAAGTACGGTGAGAAATTTAGTCGCGATGCAACCGGAATGCCGCCTCAGGACTTAGACTTGCCGCCGCCTAAGTTGAGCGATGCAAAGTAATTGGCAAGTTCATCCGCGCTTGGTGTACATCAAACGTACATTCTTACGCACGCGGCGAAGACTGAAGAGCATGACGCCGAGCGCTGCGGTGCTGGATGCGAGCAACGGATGAACTTTTGCATCGCCGACTTCCGTTTGACTTCGATTCGTGTCCTCAGTGAACGCTGCTGTTCGCGTCGAACGACTGATTGCACCGGAGAACCTGGTAGCGACAAAATCGGTAGCTGCGATCGCCGCATTTTCGAATTCGCGATAGACGCCGACGTTTGCAACCCAGGTTCTATTCTCGCGATGAACATCTTCGGCGACCTGTGCGAGGTCCATAGGACCGCTATCGCGGTTCAGTGCGAGCGCAATCAAGCCACCGCCAGCGAACGCGAGCTCAGCGACATCGGAATTATTCTCGAAGTCGGTGTGGCGACGCGAATCGAACTGTGAACTCGGTTGGTTTGCATCGAACGCTTGCGAAGAACGGCTGCGATAATGATCTTCTGCTAGGTCGGAGAGCAGACCTTCGAGCGAAGCTTTGCCAGCAACTTGCGCGGCGAGCGCCTGGTCTAGGATCCTGTTCGCTGCATCTGACTTAACTGAGTTGCCATCGTTTTGAGAGAGGCCTGAGCGCGAGAATCGGAATGTCGCGTCGGTCGCATTGTTGGAGATTACCGATGCGAACGAATCGTTACCGCGTTCACTGACTGAAAAATCGAACGTGACTTGAGAACTGTTAAACACATCTCGAACCGCATTCGCAAGGCTCGACGAACCTGCTTGATTGCTCTGTGAATTCACCGAATTGTTTATGGAAGGAGCGACAATTGGAGTGTAAGGCGGTTGAATGTTGCCTGCCGAAGTTCCCGTTAGCGAAATCTCGCGGGGAGGCGTTTGGTTAGTTAGTCGTGAACCGTTGCTGCCGATAGTTTGGAGGATTGAGAGCGTTGGGTGCGCTAAGTTCGGAACCGCAAGTGTTGCTCTATCGGGACCTTTGCTCGCGGAACCGGGATCAGTTGGCTTTTCAGGCGGATGCGGGTTTGCATGCTGCGGAGGAACAGGAACGACACCTGGTTCACTGGTCCGCGGCGGATGAATAAAGGCTGGCGGTTCGCCTTCGGGTTCAATTTCAAACGTGTTCTCTACATCAAACGCGCTGGGTCTGCCAGCGGGACGAAGTTTCCACTGCAATTGCGTGGTCGGCGATACGTTGACGAAAATCGCGCCGACTTGAGCTCGATCAACTTGGACGTACCGAAGTTCAATTCGCGTGTCATGTTGCGTGAATTGCCAAGCATCATCGAAACCGACTGCGGCGAGCAGGCTTCGATTCTCGAGAGACTCGAGCAGCAACGAGCGGAACGCTTTCATTTTTTGGCGCATGGTTAATCTCAATGTCAAACCCAGCGATTTCGACACTTTACTTCAGCCGATCGCGAACGGTAGCCGGTAACGATTGAAACGCGGGTCGCTTAAGCAGGCCGTCGATCTGCGCGCCAGCGGCGAGACACAGTTTCAAAGTAGCGATAAGTTCTTCGACAAGCTGAGGAGAACGGGAACTCCGCGACGCGATTTCTTCGGCGAGTTGTGAAAGTTTGACTGCGTCCGCAGGCCAAAGTTCCCGCCGAAGTTTGAACGTTGCGAGTTCTTCGTTGGTATCCTTCAATTGTCGCAGAAGATGCGATAAGTTCGCAAGGGATTTCCCTAAGTTCGCTCGAAAAGTTGCGTTACTTTGGTCCGCTTCGAAAGCCAATTGCTGCAAACGAATCGCCTTTGCAAGCTGCTCTCTGGCTGCGGGAAAGTTGTTTTGGGCTTGGAAAACCATAGCTAAGTTGTTGTGAGCGCTGCCGAGATTGCTAGCCAACTGCGAGTTGGAGGGATCTTCATCTGAAATTAAGGTTTGCAGTCGAATGGACTGTTCGAATGCATTTGTTGCATCGCGCAGTTTGTTTTGTTTGTGCAACGCGAGTCCGAGATTGTTGTAATTGGTCGCGAGGTCGAGTCGGTAGAGATTGATCTTCGGCGCGATCGCAACTAGTTGTTCGCTGATGGCGACGGCTTTTCGATTGGCGTCGGCGGCACCCGCCCAATCTTCAGCTTTGAACAGCGCCGCTGCAAGACTGGTGTAACTTGCCACGATATCCACGGACGCCCGCAGCGGATGGAGGCTCTCTTCAGCCATTGGAAGTTGGTAGTCGAGCGCGCGAAGAATTGACTTCTTCGCTGACTGTGGATCTTGCTCTAACTGAATGGATCCGAGGTTCTGCCAAGCGGCACCCAAGGCGCGCAGGGCTAGCGGATCTTTCGGGCGTTCTTCGACGACTTGCGTCAGCGCATCGATCGCTTCGCGGTGCAACGCCTCAGCTTTCGATGATTCGCCATTGCTTTGCAACAGCAAACCGAAGTTGCTTTTCGTTAGTCCGAGCGCCAGTTGATTGTCGAGTTTCGAGTTGCTTGCAGTGTCGTATGTAGTTTGAATGGCTAGCGCGGATTGGAAGGCATCAGCGGCGAGTTTGAGGCGGCCCGCTTTTCGATACACCAAACCGAGCGCGTTGAGATTCTCGGCTTCGTTCGCGAGGTCGTGAAGTTCTTTATACTTTGCGTCAGCCTTCACATAGTAAGCGATCGATTCTTCGAGCGACCCGAGTTCCTCGGTGAGCGAACCGAGTTGGTGATACGTCTTCGCAAGGTCCGTTTGCAACGTCAAGTCGTCGTTGACTTCGGAAGCGAATTGCAGGTAGTAGTCACGAATGATATCGAGCACAAGCTCGCGTACTTGTTCTGCACCTGGCACACCGGCCAAGTTCTCGGCCACTACTTGAAGTTCGTCGACTGCACCGCGAGCCGTCTTGAAGTTCTTGTTTGCTGTCGAAAGATTCGTTTCGGCAATTCTTCGCTGCGCGTTGATCAGCAGAACACTGATCGTCAGTCCGATGATGGCGGCGAGCATTACGGCGGCAGCGGCAAGAAGAACATTAACGCGTTTTTCCGCCCAGCGCCAAACTCGCAGGTACGGTGGCAGACGAGCGGCTAAGATTGGAAAGTTACTCGACGCGCGTCTTAGATCTTGAGCGAACAGATCTGCGGATGCATAGCGATCATCGCGGTGTTTCGCCATCGCTTTCTCGACGAGCGTTTGCACATCGACGGGCAAGCTTGCGCAAAGTTTTCGCAACCGCACAGGCGACTCGAGCTCAATGGTTCGCAGCAGCGCGGGACCTTCAGCGCCAGCGACCGCAGGTTGCAGGCCGAGCGCTTCGTAAAGCGTGATTCCCAGCGAATAGATATCGGTGCGATGATCGATCAACTCCGCGCGGCCCGCTGCCTGTTCGGGGCTCATGTAGCGCATCGTGCCGATCATTTCGCCGGTCCTTGTCAGAGCCATGTCGGTCTGAAAACGAGCCAAACCAAAATCTGCTAACCACAACTTGCCTTGCGTGTCGAGCAACAAATTCGATGGCTTGATATCCCGATGCACAATGCCGTACTCGTGAGCTCGATGCAGCGCTTCGGCGACTTCCGCAAATTGCTGCAACAGCTTCGTAAGCTGGTCGGTGCTCAACTTGCGCGGCAATTGGGTTTCAGTCATACGCTGACGATCAGCGGCGATGACTTGATCGAGAGATTGGCCGGTGATGTAGCGCATTGCGTAGTAATGAATGCCATCGTCCAAGCCGATGGAATAGACTGGAACGATGTTCGGATGCTCCAACTGCGCCGCCGCCCGCGCTTCGTTTTTGAAGCGTTCGATGTACTTTGATTCGAGCAATGAAGCGAAAGGCAGAAGCTTGACGGCGACCATGCGGTCAAGCGATAGCTGCTGGGCTAAGTAAACGATGCCCATTCCGCCGCGACCCAATTCGCGAATCAGTCGAAAGTCGCCAAGTTGCTTGCCGACGATGTCAGACGATGGCGCGTCGCCACTTACCATGCGATTGAGTTCGTCTAGTTTCGAAAGATACTCAGTCAGCGCCTCGCCGAGTTCCGGGTGGGCCGCGATCAAGTCGCTGCGATCGGGGACTTCGCCTGACTCCCTTTGGCGAAGGTATTCGTCGAGAATCTCCGTCAGTCGCTCTTGCTGCGATTCGTTCAGCTTCCGCAGCACTTCGGGTTCGTCGCTGATGTCTGATTGATTTCGATCCGTC
>JBGSJB010000650.1:0-3053 GCA_041742175.1 Pirellulaceae bacterium | reverse complement strand
AGAACACCTTCTCACCAGCCAAGTTCTTTAGCGGAAAATCGATTCTTCGATCGATCGAAATGAAGCGCGAAGCGAGCCGCTTTGCAACAGACATTTGATCTGCGAATCCCGCACGCTCGGGCTTGTGGCTGCGACACACCCTCTGTTCCGATTCAGCTAGAATGAATCCCCGCTAATCTTGAGAATTCTCGACTCTCGAGTGGTCATCAGCTAACGAGTGCTAAGGAAAGCTAACGAACAGTTCCTTTGTCCGCAGGGCTCGCATTGATCCATCATGAACCATCGATCCCAATTCGCTGTGGTTGGTTCTGGTTTCTCGGGAAGCCTGCTGGCTTGGATACTTGCCAAGCGTGGTCACCCGGTCGTCATGTTAGATCGAGCCCCGCACCCGCGGTTTTCAATTGGTGAATCTTCTACACCGTTAGCCGATTTTCTCTTGGAACAGATTGCGGATCAATTCGATCTGCCTGCACTGCGATCGCTCAGCCGCTGGGGCGCTTGGCAGCGCGATTTTCCGCAATTGCGATCCGGCAAGAAGCGCGGCTTCAGTTACTATGCGCACGTCAAAGGTCAACCGTTCCAAGAGTCGTCGCAGCATGAGCGCAGTTTGCTGGTCACGGCAAGCGCCAACGACGAACTAAGCGACACGCATTGGATGCGCAGCGATGTCGATCAGTGGTTTTGCGAACAAGCGGTTGCATCCGGAGTACGGTTGATTGCTAATTTTGATGCGGGCGTTGCCAAACAGGTGGCTGATGGTTGGGAATTGGCGGGAGAAGTCGATGAAGTCCCCACAACGGTTCAATCGCAGTTCGTGATCGACGCGAGCGGCAGCGGCGGGATGCTTGCTCAGGCGCTCGGTCTACGAACGCTTGACGATCGCCTTCGCACGCAAACCGGAGCCATGTTCGGGCACTTTCGCAACGTGGGCAAGATGACACATTGGCTCGAGCGCAGAGGAATTGCCACTGACGATGATCCGTTCGATGGCGACGATGCGGCGCAGCACCATTGGGTCGGTTCCGGGTGGCTATGGTTTCTGAGGTTTAAGGATGGAACCACCTCAGTCGGATTGGTGCAGCCCTGCGGGCAATGGTCGCTTGAACTGGCCGAAGCCACCAATCGCTTGGCAGCCTTCGAACACTTCATCGCTGATTATCCAACTCTGGCTGATTTGATGCGCGATGCGACGCTGGTTGCACCCGTGGATTCGCAGAGCCAGCCGCGCATGGCTTGGATGCCACGCATCAGCCGACTGTGGTCCAAAGCAGCCGGCGACAATTGGATGATGTTGCCAACGACAACCGGCTTAGTCGATCCGCTGCATAGCACCGGAATCGCGCATGGGCTCAGCGGAGTGCTGCGAGCCGCCGAGTTACTCACGAAGCCGATTTCTGAAGCACGGCGCGCCGAAGCACTCGCACAGTACTCAGTCGATGTCGTCGACGAAGTTCGCTGGATTGATCAGTTGGTTGGCAATTGCTACACCGCAGCCGCTCACAATTTCGATGCCTTCGTCACAGCGAGTTCATTGTATTTCGTCGCCGCCATTCATTGCGAGCGCCAGATGGCTGACGCGGGTGAGATGCGAGACGGATTTTTACTCGCGCGGTCGGCTACTTTGCAACGCGTGATGCATGATATGTCGCTGATGCTGGATCAACTTCAACCAACAAGCGACGCTGGCGACTTACGAAGACTGGTCCGCGAACAGATACGACTCTGGAATGATGTCGGCCTGCTCGAACCGCTGGCACACAATCGGCTTAGCCGTTCTGCGGCGCCAAAATCGCGAAACTAAACGCCACCCGTGCATCAAGAATTCGAACTCACCTGCCCGTCAGAGGCCCTCGCACAAGAGTACCCCGCTTATGGCTGCTACACTTAAGTCCTGACCAGGTTCACGGCTCCCCCTCGCGAGAGCCCCTGTCAGGCAGGTGTTCGTTCGAATGTTTGCGTTGACTCGCCCAGCGACAAGTCACTCAGATAGTACGCGTAATGGTGCGAACTTCCTAGGCTACTCGCGACCGAATTTCGAAGTTCGATCGAGCTTCGATAGCTGACCAACTTGCATCGCGATGTGAATCTCGTGTTCGAGATTCACATCCGATCAATTTACGCTGGAAAGCAGACGCAGGTGGACTGGTCTCCCTGGCCGCTGACTTCTTAGCGCTAGCTACCTGGCTTAGCGACGCGGACGAGGTCGACCGCGTGGTGGTCCGCCGCGATTGTCATTCCGCTTGTGATTCTCCATGTTGCCTTCGATGATGGCTTGCAGAGAGTCCGCCCAACTTGGAATGTTCCGGTGCTTGTCCCCGGAATCGTGTGAATCCAAGTCTTCCAAATCGTCCGCATCATCGTGCTCTTCAATATCCGAGCGCGGAGGCAGTGGACGTTCTTCGCGAACTCGAGGCGGTCGATCACCGCGTGGCTCGGAACGTTCCGTACGTTTATCTCGGCGTCCGTCGCCGCGATCGCTGCGATCGGAACGAGGTGCGTCGTCGCGCTCAGCAATACGGTCGCTCGATCGATCAACCGTGCGTTCCGCGCTTCGTTCAACATTGCGATCCGTGCGATCGCTAGGCTCAGATGACCGTTCGCGACGACCACGACCGCGATCGGGAGATCTTTCGGCGCGTTCAGGGCGCTCTGGAGAACGTTCAGGTCTGTCGCCGGAACGTTCAGGTCTGTCAAGTCGATCGCTGCCACGATCAGCTCGAGGAAGGCGTTCGGGGCGATCGCCAATTCGCTCGCTGGCGCGCTCGGCGTTCAGTTCACCTTCGTCGCCGCGGGTTGGACCAACTGCATCGTCGCTTGGGCGTTTGCGACCACGTCGACGGCGGCGACTTGAGCGGCGTTCCGGATCGGCTGAACCTACCGGCTCACCCGCAAGATCCGCTTCAAAACTGTCTGGTTCCGCGTAATCATCGCCTGGTACTACCGATTCGACATCGTCAAGTTCGCGGCTGGTCTCGCGGTCACTGCGCGGCGTGGCTTCGCTACCTTCGGGACGGCGCGGACCGCGACGTCGGCGTCGGCGGCGAGCCGGTCGT
>JBGSJB010000649.1:0-3927 GCA_041742175.1 Pirellulaceae bacterium | reverse complement strand
CCCAGAGGATGCAGTCGTCACTGGCAAGGTTCGCAATCTCACCAACTACGGTGCGTTCGTCGAACTGGAACAGGGCATCGATGGTTTGCTGCACGTCAGCGACATGTCTTGGACTCGCAAAGTGAGCCATCCGAGCGAAGTTGTAGAGAAGGGTCAAGAAGTCAAGTGCCGCGTGTTGTCGGTTGACCAAAGCCGCCGTCGTATTGCACTTGGGCTTAAGCAACTTGATCAAGATCCGTGGGTCAGCACCATTCCTGAGAAGTACCAACCAGGGCAACTGGTTAAAGGTGCTGTGACGAAGATCACCAACTTCGGTGTATTCGTCGGTTTGGAAGATGGACTCGAAGGCTTGCTGCACATTTCGGAACTTTCCGATCAGAAGATCGAAAATCCCGAAGAGGTTGTAAAGGTTGGCGACGAGATCGAGGTGAAGGTTTTGCGCGTCGACATCGACGAGCGCAAGATTGGTTTGTCGCGCAAGCGAGTTGACTGGGCGGCCGAACAGGAAGAAGCTGCTGCAGCGGCTGAAGCCAAAGAAGCTGCTAAGGAAGCCAAGCAGGACAACAAACCCCAGCAGGAACTCAAGGGTGGCGTCGGCTCAGAAGGCCCGCTGTTCGGCCCAGCTCCGACTTCGAACGAGTAAAGTGTTCAGTTAGTGTTTAACTGTTCATTAAGAATCAAGCGCCGCGTCCTCCGACGCGGCGTTTTTGTTTGATGCTCACCATACACAGCGGTCTCGCGATGGATTTCCCTTGACTAGTCGCGAGACGCGGACCGATTCTGCGAAAGGAAGCGGGGCACGCCATCATAAGACAGCGAGTGGTCGTCGCATGTGGCAACAGTTGTGGCTGTGTTTCCACCAACGGATCTGGGCCTTATGTTTCCTTCCCGGCAATCTCGCTCGACGCTCAATTACCGACCCTGCCGGTCGCTTCGCCTCGAGGTCGTTACGCTGGGCGGGTGAAGTCGAAAAGCGGTGGATCAGCGAGCGAGTAGTGTCGATGTTTCAGCGCCATTTTGCTTGGGCTTCGGGCAGCGGATAATCTACAACGGTTAGATCGCGGCGCTTTGTTTGCAGTTCTAAGAGGCGTTGGTATCCGCGAGTGATCAAAGCAGCTCGATCGGCTGCGAATGCGGGTTCCATTTGGCGGCGATCGAAGGGGCCTTCGATGACGACAGGCGGATCGAACTGCGGGTCGTCGATAAATTGAGCGAGGTTGGGTTGGCATCGAAGGTGCGATTCTCGTCGTGTGTGCAACGTTTCGGGATCGATCCAACCGATGATGTACTGCAAGTAAAGCGCACTGTCGCTAATGTTAGCGACGTCCTTACCGCAGACTTCGCATAGGTAACCTTCATCGCACTTGGCCATAGTGATTCAGTCTGTCAGTCAAGGCCGAGAACGTCGAACATAGAATACACGCCGACCGGTTTGCCGACTAGAAACTTGGCAGCAGCTAAAGCGCCCTGCGCGTAGCAGTCGCGGTTCGAAGCGGCGACTCGGAGCTCAATCGTTTCACCGAGCATGCCGAAAATGATCGTGTGCTGGCCTGGGTCGTCGCCAGTACGCACTGCGTGGTAGCCGATTTCGTTCTGGGTCCGCGCGCCGCATTGGCCTTCGCGACCATGCACGTGTTCGGTCAGTCCCATTTCCTGAGCGACCAAGTCACCGAACTTCAACGCAGTGCCGCTGGGCGAATCTTCTTTGTAGCGATGATGGCGTTCGATGATTTCGACATCGACACCTTGAGGTACGTTCTTCAGTGCCTTCGCAGCTTGTTGAACGAGACGCATGGTCAGGTTCACGGCAAGCGACATGTTCGGTGCCCAGCAGACCGGAATTGTGCTTCCAGCCGCTTTGACTTGTTCGATTTGTCCCTGGGTTAAGCCTGTCGTGGCGACGACCAACGGGATACTTGAGTCCGTACAGTGTTTGATCGCGGCCATGCAGCCTTCGGGGGACGAGAAATCAATCGCGGCTTGGATGCCTGCTGGCCAGGTTGACGACAGTTGAATACCGAGCGCTGCAACACCGGCTGAGATACCTGCGTCTTGGCCGAGGGCAGGGGAGGCCGCGTGTTCTATCGCTGCCATCACTTGGAGACTTGGATCTTGGCTGCCAAGTGCCACGAGACGCTTGCCCATTCGGCCCGCTGCACCATGAATTGCTAACCGAATCGCCGTCATCGTGTCGCTCCAAACTTATTCACTGCTTTGAACTGATTTTCGAATGTTCAAGAATACCGCGAAGCGGCCGTTTGCCCAGTCCATGGGAGGCGCCGATGGCTCTGCATGATCAGGTTGCAATCGGTAGTTAACGCGATTGGGTTGTTTCTGGGGCAACTGATCAACTGTACAACTGAATGGCTCTTATGATGGCGTCGAGTTCGTTGGGAACGGCTACGGCGCGGTTGGCGAAGGAGGCGCGACTGACGCCGCGGCTGCCGAGCACTTCGTTGAACTCTTCTTGATCGGTGCTGTTGTAGGCGACCGTCACGTCGGAATCCTTGAGTTGATGGCCAGTCAAAACGCAGACGACGCGATCCGACGGAGCGATCACGCCTTCTTCGCGCAGCAGTTTAGCGCCGGCGACGCTGGCGGCGCTGGCTGGTTCGCAACCGATTCCGCCTGCACCCACTTGGGCTTTGGCGTCGAGGATCTCTTGGTCGGATACTTTGCGTACGACGCCGTCCATGAAGTCGAGAGCGCGCAGGCACTTCTTTAAATTCACGGGGCGATTAATTTCGATGGCGCTGGCGATCGTGTCGGCTTTGGCTTTGCGGGCGTCGAGTTCGTTGTAGTACTCGCAAGTGATGCCATTGTCGGCGTTGCCTTTGTTCCAACGCAAGCCGCGACGTTCGTACAGTTGATGGAGCGTGTCAGCGCCGGCTGCGTTGATCACCGCTAAGCGCGGGATGCGATCGATCAACCCGAGTTGCTTCAGTTCGATGAAGGCTTTGCCGAACGCGCTCGAGTTGCCGAGGTTGCCGCCGGGGACAACGATCCAGTCAGGCGATTCCCAGCGGAGCGCTTCAAGCACTCGGAACATCACTGACTTCTGGCCTTCGAGGCGGAACGGGTTGATGCTGTTCACGAGGTAGATGCCGAGGTCTTTGGAGACTTCTTTCACGCGCAGCATGGCATCATCGAAGTCGCCTGCAATTTGAACGGTGAGCGCGCCGTACTCGAGAGCTTGCGACAGTTTGCCGAAGGAGATCTTGCCGCTGCCGATAAAGATGACCGCTTTCATCAGACTGGTGACGGAACAGTACATGGCCAGCGAAGCTGATGTGTTGCCGGTCGAAGCGCAAGCGGCTCGTTTCGCGCCGGTCAATCGCGCGTGGGTGAAGGCAGCGCACATACCGTTATCTTTGAAGCTGCCCGACGGATTCATTCCTTCGTATTGCAGATACAACTGGCCTGGATTCATGCCGATGTACTGGCCGACTTTGTTAGCTTGCTGGAGCAACGTTTGGCCTTCGCCGACGGTGACTACTTTGTCGGCTGGAACGAACTGAATCAGTTCATGAAAACGCCACACGCCGCTGAAACGCAGGGGATTATGGCGCTGGGTCCACATGTGTTCGAAATCGGATAAACGTTTGGGAACGTTAATGCGCGACCAGTCATAACACACGTCGAGTAGATCGCCGCAGCGGTCGCAGGCCGTTTTGACTTGGCCAACGTCCAATGTGTAACCGCACAGCGGATTGATGCACTGTTGAAACGAAACGCCGCTGGAGATTGGATGCGCCTTGGTGGCTGCCAACTTGGCGTCGGCCATATTCGTACCCTATAAAATTCGAAGTTGGGATGTGGCTAATTTATTTGGTGTGGGATGCAAATCACGTGCGAAGTGGATTGGCTTTTAATTTAACTTTGCGGTTGCTAGCACCCAACGTCGGCTGCATGGAGTGCCGCTTCTAT
>JBGSJB010000648.1:0-18799 GCA_041742175.1 Pirellulaceae bacterium | reverse complement strand
CGATCAAAAAGCAATGCGATAAACAGCGCGAGTAAAACATGACAGAGAGATCACTCCGATCCGCTTGTTTCGGCCGCCGCAGCGGCTGGTTGCGCTTCCGTTTCTGGCTTCACGGCTTGAACGACTTCGCCTTCGAGCGGCTTGCGCGGTAGACGTTCGTCGCGAATGGCAGCTTGATAGACAAACGTAGCCATGATCACCGAGGCCTGCTTGGCATCGTCTTCTTGAATTCGTTCGTAAACATCCATGCTGGAATGGTGTGTACGTGTGTCGTATTCGAGCGGATCTTGGATGAACTGAAATCCAGGCAGACCGATTCCATCGAACGATTGGTGATCGGTGCCACCGGTATTCGAGGCTGTAATGGTTGTGGCTCCCATGTCAGCGAACGGAGCGAGCCATGCGCGGAAGATCGGTCGCACCGCTTCGTTGCCTTGCAAATAGATGCCTCGGATTTTTCCGGTTCCGTTATCCAAGTTGAAGTAGCTCGAGAACTTCTCATGCTCCGCTTTCAATTCATAAGTCGGCCGTCCGCGCGATCCGGGTTCGCGACCTTCGCTGCGACTTGGCGCCTGCATCTTTCCAAAGTGCTCTTCAACATAAGCTCGCGAACCGAACAAGCCTTGCTCTTCGCCGGTCCACAGGGCGATGCGAATCGTGCGGCGTGGTTTCGCATCGATGGCTTTGAGAATCCGGACCGCTTCCATTGCAACGCCAACGCCGATGGCATTGTCGGTCGCGCCCGTTCCGGCGTGCCACGAGTCGAAGTGTCCACCCAACATGACAACTTCGTCTTTCAAATCGGTTCCTGGAATTTCAGCCACGATGTTGAAGCTGTTCAGGTCGCCGTCGTGGTACTGAGTCTGGATGTCGATTTCCAATTTCGGATGCGCACCCTTCTGGACCATTCGCACGATGCGGTTGTAATGTTCTGCAGCCAAGACTAACTGAGGAACGACGGTCGGTGGGTCGGTTGCCCAAGGCCGTGGTCCACCGCGACTGAATGGGTTGCCGCCTTCCGCAGGACTGCGACTGTCTCGAGCAGGATCCGCGTTGCGAGGCATGGTTGCCGAAGCGACGAAGACGGTGCCGCCATCACCTCGACCAGGTTCCAACACCACTGCGGCGCCTTCGTCGTAGACCATCTGCCACTTGTCGGATTGCAGCTGCATTGAAGATCGCATGTTTGCGAACGATTGTTGAGCGGCGGGCGGAGTTGGCGAAGCGCTTGCTTCGGTCGGTGCACCAGATGCAACAGGCGCATTCGGCGCAGCAGGAGTTGTCGGCGCTGCAGGAGCACTGGCGACACTTGCATCTGGTGCGCGACGGCGACGCTGTGACGCGGGCCCCGCGTTCGAAAGCGCTAGCAATTCGGAGTCGGTTTGTCGGGCGGCTTCCGGTTCGAAATGCGCTTTCACTTCGCGTGGCGGACTGATCAAGACGATTGCGCGACCGAGTTTCCCGCGGTACTTCTCGAGGTCTTCTTTCGTCTCAGCCTCCAAATAGATCGGCTCGCCACGCACCGCTTTCGGAGTGCTAGGCGTCCAAGCTTTGGGATAAGCGATCAACGGGCTGAAATGGGGCTCGATCAAGTTCGCTGAACAAGCTTCCAAAGTCCAACCACGGCCAAATGGTCCCCACTGTTCGAGCTGAGCATTCTCAAGTCCCCACTCCGTGAGCTTGGATTGTGTCCACTCACCGGCTTTGCGAGTTAACGGCGAACCAGTTAATCGCGGACCGTGCACATCGGTGAGATAGCTGATCGTTTCCATGACCTTTGAACGTTCAAGTCCTTCGGCTTTAATCTTTTCGACCATCGCCATGTCGACGCGTTCAGCCGGCACTTGAGCGGCAAGCTGCTGAGTTGCAGGGACCAGTCCCGAAGCAACAACCAGCACTGCAAGCACTCTAAACAAACAAAGAGTTCTGCGCATAATTCACTCGATTTCGTTGAAACAAAAATGGCCAGATCAAGCTACCCTATTCATCCGCGTGCGCCTTCGGATGCGGTTAGCATTATGTCTGGTCGCGCAGCAAGATTCTAGCTGCCATCGCTGAGTCGCGTCATGAAAGTCATTGACGCAAGCTTGCGTGTTGTAGCCGCAACACCATACCTGGTCGCAGCTCTGATACGTTCGCAACAGCGTCAGTTGCCGGCGCAGAAAGCTCTGTCCGATTTGCGAGACGAGAGCGAATTGTGAAACCACGCCCCGGAGCTTCCCAGGGGCGTGGTCGGAATCGATTAATCGCGGCCAAGCTAAGTTGCTTTAGAGACTTTGTTCCAAACGTCGGGATCTTAGCATCGACCACTCATTGGAGGGACGTGCGACTGAACGCCGTGACTGTCTCAATACAATGAAGCGATATTGAGGGTTCACACAGCATCAACGAACAATGGATGACCTGATAGGAAGCACTGCGGCTCTAGACTCAAGTGCTGCTGGTGGCTGCTCGCGCGGTTGCTCGGACACAACGCGTTTGCCTTGTTCGTTCCAAGCGAGCACTTCGTCAGCGACTTGTCCTTGTTTGAAAGTCGCGATCGACTGACGCATACCGTTCGGATGCCACCATGACCATTTGCCATGCTGGCGACCATTTTCATAAGAACCTGCGACAGCTTTCTCACCGTTTGCATGCCAGCTTTCAAAAGTGCCGACCTCAACGCCGCGTTCATACGACCCTCGCAACTTCATCTGCCCATTTTCATGAAAGACGACATAAGGGCCATTGCGCAAACGTTCGCCAGCGGATGAATAGGTTGCCAGCGTAACCGTCTCCCAATCGTCTTGGGTCAGAACATGCTGAGGAGCGGACAAGAAATTGATTTCACTCTTGACGGCTTTGTTCGCGAAATGCTCTTTAACAACTTCCGAACGTTGTCCATCCACGTACGACTCTTCGCGAATGACCTTGCCTTCGGGTGATTTCTCGATGAAGGCACCGTTTAGGATGCCGTTCGAGTAGTCCGCTTGGAACATGACCTGGCCATTGGGATAGAACCAAGCGCTCTGACCATTCCGCACGCCGACGTTCAATTGAACTTGACTGACTATACGTTTCTCAGCGTCAACGATCACCCACACTCCGTTCATCTTGCCGTTCTCAAACTCGACTGATGATTGAAATGGTCCTTTGAACCGAGTGTAGGGTTGAGTTCCAAATAGTTTGGATTCTTTGGGTTGGTGAAAACGAATCCACGGCCCTTGTCGTTGTCCCATGCTAAAGGTACCAGAGCAGACCACATCGCCGCTCGGATTCCATTCTTCGTAGTCGCCATGGTTGACGAAGTTCCCATTACGGTCGAGCGCAACATGTCGCTCGATGTGAATGCGACCATCTTTAAAACGTTCTCGAACCACTTCTACGCTAGCTTGATCTGTTTCCGCTAGAACGCTCACCCGATTCTTACTCGCTTCGTTTATTTGACCAGCAAGAGCGATATCACCGAATTCAAGG
The DNA here is from genome assembly GCA_041742175.1 of Pirellulaceae bacterium. GTDB lineage: Bacteria > Planctomycetota > Planctomycetia > Pirellulales > Pirellulaceae > Aureliella. The sequence goes on along the minus strand of JBGSJB010000648.1, from coordinate 15,343 downwards.
CTTGGAATGCGACGCAAATCGTCGGAGGCCGGCGTGCGATTGGGCGTCGGTTGTGAAGTTAATAAGGATTTCAGTTGTTGCGCCTCGCACGTCGCTGATATACACAGGCTTGCTTCCATCGAGCAGCTTGACAAGAGAACAGCGCGGAGAAGGTTTCGAGTCATCATCAATACATTCCTTGGTGGTGGGGCATGCTGCCGGTCGCAGGCGGATGAGATTTCGGCAGCGGGTGTCGGAATACTTCCTTTTATCGACGCAACCCGCAGCTATGACAAACTGTCATAACTGAACCAGAAAGCCCTTCGCAATCTCCCTCGCTTGCCGAATTTCGCGGCGATTTGTGTGGATATTACTGCGGCACACCTGATGATAAAGGACCCTTGTGGATATTTGATGTTTCCAGAATGCGTGTTGATGGCTAGAAAGGCCAAGATTTTCATTAGAAGAAACGGCTAATCTTCGCCAATTTCGCCGCCGTCGAGAACGGTACGAAGGCGTCGCAGAGCCCTTAAGTACCGCATGCTAGCAGCCGGCTCGGTCAAACCAAGTGAGACAGCGATTTCTTGGTTACTGAGTTGCTCGTAGTGCCGCATTAGTATGATGTCTCTGTCCTTTTCATCGAGCTGCTCGATGGCCCCCTGTACGTGCACCGCCAACTCCCGCTGGGTTGCAGCCGCTGCGGGCGTCAATTCGTGGTCGCACAACTGCCCGGCCAGATCCATCGTCGATTGATCTACAGCACCAGCGACAGCGAGCGGTTGTTCGCGATCGACACTGCGTTTAGCCGACACGCGATGACGGCGGTGAGCGTCAATGATACGATCTTTCGCGATCTGCCGAATCCAAAGATGAAATGCCATCGACGGATTTGATAAGTAATCCTTTAAGCGTCGGCTGGCCTCAACCAACACGTCTTGAACTACGTCGCTCACATCGATGCGGCGTTTGATACGCTGATCAAGTCGCAGGTTTATCATCCGTCGCAGCGATTCGCGATGGCGGTCGAGCAGTTCGTCGACTGCGTCTGCGTCACCTTCGCGGGCGCCTCCAAGCAATTCGGAAGTCTGTTCGCCATCGGGCCAAATCGATTGATTCATGTAAGCAAGTGTTTCTTCGAAACTGCCCGTTCGAAAATTGTTGAAGTGGGCTTTGTCAGCAAAGCTTGGCATGAGCAGCCAAAGCATTATTGTAAGCTGCCGCGTTTGTTGAGTCATTGCGCCGGACAACGCAATCTCGCACAAACACTAGCAAACTCACCCACGCGCGAGTCAGTCTATTGTAGATCAACGCCGAGTGCTCGCTCGATAATCGCTAGCAGAACGTTCGGATCGTATGGCTTTCCAATAAAGTAGCCGGCCCCGGCAGCACGCGACTGCCGAACCATATTCCCTTGGCTCATACTGCTCAGCACGATTGTCGGCATGCTACAAAATCGAGAATCATCCGCGATGCTGTTGCAAAGTTCTAAACCTGAACCATCCGGCAACTGCACGTCGAAAATCGCTAAACTGAACTTCGAATTCGTCAGTTGCTCGCGGGCTTCGCGAATCGATGAGACGCCGGTGGCTTTCAATCCGACCGACGCCAAGTGGTCGACAAGCAGCTCGAGTTGTAGGGTGTCGTCTTCTAGAACAAGCACGCGAATCTGCGAGTCGCCGCCCGTCTTTTGCGGAGCGACTACCGGGCAGTAGTCGTTGACGTTGCCTGAGATAGGCTCGCTTACGATTCCGGAAATTAACTCTTTTGAAAACATCCGCAGCGTCCCTCGTGAAACTTTAATCGGTTATTTCTAATATCGGCCGCACGACGCTTGGGAGGCCAGGGAAAGGCTAGCATTTCGGGTGTCACTATTCGCATGGCGGGAATTCGCCCGACAGTTTCGGAATCAGCGGAAGAAACGTCCGTTTTGCTCGTTTTTTTTCCCTCACGAATTGCGTCGGTTTGGGTTAAGTGCTTAATCGATAGGGACTTATGATCGGAGGGTGTTATAGTTTCTTTGCTCCTCAAATACGCAGTCTTGGCTACAATAAGCTGTCAGGCAAGCGCTTATACAGTCTCTTGAGGCCTCTCGAACCGAATGGGAATTATGGACCAGCCGAAAAGACCGCTTACAGACAATGATCTGATCAGGGCAACTCTAAGCTGGCACGCCAATGAGATAACTGAAAGTGAACTTCGCGAGAGAGTTGACAGTTTCTTGCAGCGACGCTCTGAGCTAGGTGCATATGCCACCTCAACCGCGGACAGCGGGTCTATTGCTGGAATTGTTCCCGTCCGTACGTTCACAACCCTTGCGGAGGCCGATGCCGAGTCGAAAACGTTTTTCTACGAAGCGGTGCCTTATGAGCCGTTAGCTGATGTCGTCGATGAACCGCGCGGGGCATGGATTCCGGATGGCTGGGGACTCTATTATGCAATTGACGATTATCTGTATCGTATTTCTTATGGTTTCGTCACCATTTTGAACATAACGATCATGGTCGGATTCTTGATCGTCGTGGCGGTGGCTTTGAGCGCGTGGCAGATCAGCACCTCCGTCGAACGACAACGCCAGCAGCTCTATAAGCCGATGCGTTCGGCCGAGCCTGGTGTTAAGAAACCGATTATTCCCTTGCTGAACAATTCGGTGCCTTCCTCGGACTCGGCCGCGTCGGATCGTTCGCCGTCCTCGCCCGAATGGACTCAGGAGTCGTCGAACGAAGCTGCTCATGACACAGAGCGACAGACTCCCTTCGACAAAGCGCTAATGCTAATCGACAAACCCGACCTTCCGGCGGCGTTAACCGAGCTCGAGTTGCTCGAAGGCTCGGATCAACCTGACATGTTGCCTCTTGCAACGCTGCTGAAAGTCGAGTCACTGATGCGACTGCGAAACGCGGAATCGATGGAACTCGCTCGACAATCCCTCATGGATTGTAAGTTCGCTGGCCAAGATCTGAATTTCGACTTGCTGGTTGCTCGTTGGATGATGACATGCAGCGCTAGTGATCGCATGCGATTTATACGCGAGGCTGCATCGCTGCCGACGGAAGCTCGCATTCGCATGGTGAATTGGGCGAAGGTTCGAAGCGGAAGCGCCAGTGCGATTCTGGAATCGGAAATCGAATCCAACGCACCGCGCAGTCCCAACGGTGTTTGCGATCGGTTGTTCTTGGCCAGTTGTCAGTACAACGGTGGCAAAAGTGAACAGACATTGCGTGAACTGCTTGATGTTCAGCAAAAGTTGCGATCGCTCAGTACGCGCGGTCTCGACCGAGTGGAAGCGTGGTTGCTTGAATCTTCGAAACATGAGCTTGCAGAAAAAGTCGACGACTTCGTAACTCTAGTTAGTGGCAAACAGGTCAATTAGCGTCAGGTGGTTTGCTAATTCGCCATCAAGGCTTTGGCCGAATTCTATGCGCCCATGTGCAACACGCGTTGAACTTATCGCTTTTTGTAACTTTTCGCGACTTGCGGGATCTGAGTCTCTGTAATCCGGATTCCAGCGATTTGGAACGCGGATTTACTCAGCGGGGACGGTGCGGCGATGAATATAGGATTTGAGAGTGCTTTGATGAGATGGATATACGGCGCAGCGCGATGGATCTTGATCAGTGTCGGCATCGCAGGTGTGGTGCTCTTGCTGATGATTATCGCCGGAGTTTTCCACGAGAAAGTTCCTACAACCCACACAAACCCTGCTCGCCCGATTCCGCAGGATGCACGCTTTGCGGAAGTGGAGTTGATCACGCAACCGCGTTTTGAGTCAGCGATTGGTGCCATCAAACCGGTTCATGAAGCAGATGTAGCGTCGAAGATTCTCGCTCGGGTGCTCGAATTGAATGTGACCGCCGGTAAGCAAGTTGTGGCGGGCGATGTGCTGGTGCGACTAAGCGACGAAGAGCAGCAGTCGCGGGTGAAGCAGGCGGAAGCGGACCGCGATTCAATGGAAGCTCAATTGCAGTTAGCGAAGATCGAATTTGATCGCGCCCGGCAATTGATCGCTTCGCGCTCAATCTCGCAAGCGGAGTTTGATACTGCGCGAACCCGGGTACAGACAACTCAAGCGAATCTCGATCGCGCGACGCGAGCGATGGAAGAAGCGAAAGTGTTTCTCGACTTTGCAACCGTTGTCGCACCATTTACAGGAATCGTGGTGGATAAAGTTGTCGAGACAGGCGACACCGTAAGTCCCGGACAAACTTTGTTGACTCTGTATGATCCAACACAGATGCAGATGGTCGCCAGCGTTCGTGAATCGCTAGCTCTGAAATTGAAAGTCGGGCAGCAGTTGGCGGCTCGCTTGGAGTCGCTCGGTTACGAATGCAACGCAACGGTCAGCGAAGTTGTTCCACGCGCTGATGCGTCAAGCCGTTCGTTCGATGTGAAAGTCACCGGACCCTGTCCGGCTGGTATCTACAGCGGAATGTTCGCGCGCCTGATGCTGCCGCTCGAAGACGAACAACTGCTGTTGATTCCCAAGTCAGCAATTCAGCGCGTCGGGCAACTGACTATGGTTCAAGTCAGCGAACACGGTACGTTGGCTCGACGTTCGGTACAGCTTGGTCGCACTTTCGGTAGTCGCGTCGAAGTGCTTGCGGGAGTTAGCGTCGGCGAGCAGGTTTTGATTGTACAAGCCGAGCAATCGATCGATCCAAAGACCGGCTTGCAAGTTGACCCACGTGTTCTGCCGCGAGTTGATCAGACAAATGGCGAACAGGGAGTATCGCTGTGAAACCACAACAAGATGTTGCATCGGCGGCGAGTGATCCGCTGACCGCTTTGGTCCGCATTTTCCTCAATTCCAACTTATCGATCATATTGATCATTCTGTCGTTGATCGTTGGGATTGCTGCGCTGTGGATTACGCCGCGCGAAGAAGACCCGCAGATTGTCGTTCCGCTGGCGGATGTGTTCGTCGAGTTTCCAGGTCATTCGGCTGCGGAGGTCGAGCAATTGGTCGCTGCGCCGCTCGAACGCATGCTTTATCAGATCGACGGCGTTGAGTATGTGTACAGTATGTCGCGCGACGATGCGGCCATCATCACTGTTCGTTTCTATGTTGGCCAGGATCGCGAACGGAGCTTAGTGAAGCTGTTTAAGAAGTTGAACGAGAATTCTGATTCCATCCCAACGGGCGTCGCGGGTTGGGTGATGAAGCCGGTTGAGATTGATGATGTTCCAGTGGTAACGATGGCTGTTACGGGTGCGGAGGATGATGGCTTTGCGCTCCGCCGTGTGGCGGAAGAGCTTGTTGAGCGTCTGGCGGTGGTGCCGAAGGTAAGCCGCGCGTTTATCGTCGGTGGCGAACCTCGAACAATCAAAGTCGACTTGGATCCAGATCGGCTGGTTGCGTATCGGATGGGGATTAGCGAAATTCATCGCGCGGTGGCGACGTCAAATGTTGCTAGCCCTGCGAGTCAGTTGGTGCAATTGGATCGCGAGTTTCAGTTGGCAGTGGATTCGAGTTTGGTTAGTGCGTCGCAGATCGGTGATCTCGTTGTCGGCGTCTTCGATGATCGACCTGTGTTCTTGAAAGATGTGGCGAACATCGTCGACGGCCCTGACGAAGTGGTCAACTATGTTCGTCACGGCTGGGGAGCGGCGAATGCGTTCGAAAAGCATGAAGCTACGCCGGGCTGGTTGATTGGACAGTCGCATGGGGCTCATGCAATCGAGCGACTGATCGGTGACTCGCGACCTGCTGTAACGGTCGCTATTTCAAAACAAAAAGGCGCGAACGCAGTCAATGTTTCGCAAGCTGTGATCGCTGAAGCAAATCGACTGCGCGAAGAGGTCTTGCCTGACAACGTCGACTTGGTTGTGACACGAAACAATGGAATTGTCGCTAACGAAAAGGTCAATGAGCTGATCGAAGCGCTAGGTGTTGCGATTGTAATCGTCGTCTTGCTGCTGACTATTGGCCTCGGATGGCGGGAAGCTTTGATCGTATCGATCGCGGTACCGGTCGTGTTTGGATTGACATTGGCCGTGAATCTTATGTTCGGCTACACAATCAATCGAGTGACCTTGTTCGCACTGATTCTGGCGCTCGGATTGTTAGTCGATGATCCGATCGTTGACGTTGAGAACATTGCCAGGCATTTCGAGCATCGCAAGAAAGCGACTCGTCAAATTGTGCTGGACGCAGTCTCCGAAATTCGTCCGCCATTGATTAGCGCCACGTTAGCGGTGATTGTCAGTTTTCTACCGATGTTCTTCATTACCGGAATGATGGGTCCGTACATGTCACCGATGGCATTGAACGTGCCCGTTACGATGCTCATGTCGATGCTGGTTGCATTCACGATTACGCCCTGGTTGTCGTATCACATTTTGACTTGGGGAACCAACCTTATTCCAAGCACCGAAGTTGAAACGACTGTTGCTGTGGACTCCAAGCAGCCAGCACAGCAACAACCTGCACAACATGATGAGGCGTATGATGTTGCCGAGGTTCAGCAATCGCTGCTGTACCGATTCTTTCGGCCGCTGATGTTGCCATTTCTGAAGAGTCGCTTGCGCGCAGTCCTGTTTCTGTTGTTCATGGCAGGCTTGACGGCAGCGGCGATGGGTCTGGGCGTGTTGCGGATGGTGCCGCTAAAGATGTTGCCGTTCGACAACAAGAATGAGATTCTGTTCTTGTTAGATATGAAAGAGAATGCAACGTTGGAGCGAACGGATGCGGTCGTGCGGCAGATGGAAACGATGTTGGCTGGGCAACCCGAAGTGATCAACTTTGTCAGCACCGTTGGCACGTCGGGTCCCATCGACTTTAACGGCATGGTTCGCCACTATTACTTGCGCAGCGAGCCGCATCAGGCTGAGGTGCGTGTGAATTTTGTCGGCAAAAAGAATCGCTCGCAGCAGAGTCACGCGATCGGCTTGCGCCTGCGCGACGAACTGGACAAGATCGCGCAGGCTGCGGGCGCGAAGGTGCAAATCGTTGAATTGCCGCCGGGCCCGCCGGTGCTTGCATCGTTGGTTGCGGAAGTTTATGGTCGCGAAGGCACGCCCTACTCGGACTTGTTGGCTTCAGCGGGAACGGTCGCGGATCGCATGAGTCGTGAACCCGGTGTGGCTGAGGTGGACGATATCAGTGAAGCGATGGTCACGCGATTGGTTTTCGTTCCAGATCAAGAGAAGGCGGCTTTGGCGGGAATCTCTGGGGCTGAGATTGCAGACGTGATCCGCATCGCGACGCGCGGTGATCAGCAAAATACGCTGCGAATCGACGGAGAGCGGAATCCGCTGAAGATCAACTTCCGTTTGCCGCGACCATTGCGTTCGAGCGTCGAGGATCTATCGCAACTGAACATTAAATCCTCGCGAGGGCAGTTGGTACCGCTTCGCGAGTTAGGAAGCTGGCGAACGGAGCAGGTAAGTCAAACGATCTATCACAAAAACTTGCGGCGCGTGGCTTATGTGTTTGCTGAGTGCGTGGGGAGGCCGCCAGCAGAATGTGTGATCGATATTTTAGTTGATCAGTTGCCCAACGGTCCGAACTTAGTTGAAGACGCGAAACCACGACCGGTTAGCGGTCGCACGTTTGTGACCAATGGCAGTGGCATTGATTGGAGGATTCCGGAAGACGTTTCAGTTACGTTTGCTGGCGAAGGCGAATGGAAAATCACGTTAGATGTGTTTCGCGATCTAGGGCTCGCTTTCGCAGCTGCGATGTTGATGATCTACATCATTCTCGTTGCACAAACTGGATCGTTCATGGTTCCGCTGGTTGTCATGTTAGCGATTCCACTTACCGCGCTCGGCGTCATGCCTGGGTTCTATCTGCTGAGCAGCCTGTTGAGTCAGCCGGTGGGAGATTATGCCGACCCAGTGTTCTTCACTGCAACTGCGATGATCGGGATGATCGCTTTGTCGGGGATTGTGACGCGCGATGCGATCATCTTAGTCGACTTTATGCAGCAGTCGGTCGCGCGTGGTCGTCCGCTGTTTGATGCGATTCTTGAGAGCCGCGTCGTACGGCTTCGACCGATCCTACTGACCGCTGGAGCAGCTCTACTGTCAGCGGTGCCGATTACGCTGGATCCGATCTTTTCAGGCTTGGGATGGTCGCTGATTTTTGGATTGATCGCTTCGACTGTGTTCACCCTGTTCGTGATCCCAGTGACTTACTGGTTGATGAACTATCGTGAGGACTAGTGCGTTTTTCGACTTGAATTGAAGCGATGATCGCGTTTGCGTGGCACGCTCTTCGGAAAGCCTCAGAGCGTGCACTTAAGTCCGAACCTTACCGGCGTCTGGCTTTCTGCTGGCCGCTGGCCATACTGCCACCTTGGAGCACATAGACAGTGGGATCATCCACGATCCAAGGTGTTGTCCAGTTCTTACCATCGTCGCCGTTGACCACATTGTAAAAGAATGATCGAAAGCGAAGCGCGTTATAGCCGTAGGGAAACTGCGAAGTGATATAGTCGTCCGCAGTAAGTTCTTCGACTCCGGGTTTGGCGTAGTAGTGAACCATACCGTCTGGAGTCATCGACATGCCGAGCGTCCACCAGCCTGTAGTCGTAATTTGCAGGCCTTTGAAATCGCCACCGTTTCGCGCCGCTCGAATGCGCCAGTAAGCGTAGTCTTCGTCTTTCTTGGTTTGGTGTTTGCTTTCCAGAACTAAGAAGAAGCCTGGCCAATAGGTGCCATCGTCGCCTTCTTTTTCAGGACCGAAGTTGAACAGCGGCTTCTTCGGCGGAGTTGTTTCGAGCGCGACTCGGAAGGCGAACTGCGGACCACTGCGCTTCTCCCATTCTTCGATGGGTGGCAGAAAGACTCGCGTGGTAACACTTGGCGACTGATTGACTGAGATCGGACCACCCAAGCGATTTTGAACGTTGCCGATAAAGTCTTCTTGATGCATCACGTGGCTGGGACGATTCGGTATACCTGTGTACAACGATTGCAGGAGCAGTGAACCTTCGCTGCCCGGCAAGCCGCCATCAGGTGTGGGAACACGTCGAACGGTGTCTGGATGACCGCGCTTCACGCCTTCGTACCATCGACCATTTGCAGATCGGCCCACGGGTTGGTTCTGATTCTTGTTGATGTCTTCGGTACTCTTCGGGTTGTTGGGAATGTAATTCCAGTTTGGATCTTCGAAGTCGTCACCTACTTTTTCGAGAACGACGCCTGTACCAGGCACGATGCCGCGGGATTGTCCGCTGGCGGGCGTTGTAGACGAAAAAGCTATGGCGAATCCAATGCAAGTGATCGCGAAGAATTTGCGCATCGCGGGAATCCTTTCCATGAACGGCGAACAGAATGAGCTGATTAACTTATCGGACGTGAGTTGCCGGTTGTTTGGCCATTCCGAAAACTCATTTTGCCAGGGTCCTCAAAGTCGATCTCTCTTTCCCAGTGTTCGGAAATTTGTTAGAAACTTCGCTTGTATTGAAAGTTCATCTTGCGTGAAAAGGAGTATTGCTGTGATTGATGTCGCTGAAGTACTGGCATTGCACGAATCAACAGTTGCCCTATGGCATCAACGATCCATTGCGAACACTTACGTAGGTTGGTTGAATCTTGTTTGCCAGCAACACATCTTCAACTTCGAACTTTGGCATCAGGAAGATATCGCTCGCAGTCCGTCGGTCACTGACGCGGAAATTACAACAGTGAAGCGTGCCATCGACCGACTCAATCAAGCTCGCAACGACCACATCGAAAAGCTAGACGACTGGATCACTGCTCAACTGCACACGCGCGGCATCTTTGCTCAACCCGATGCGCGTCAAAACACAGAAACGCCCGGCAGTGCAATCGATCGGCTGAGCATCATGGCGCTGCGTTTATTTCATTACGAAGAGCAATTGCAGCGCGACGATGTCGATGACGAGCACACGCGAAAGATGCATGTACGAATTGGACTTTGCCGCGCGCAGAGAAGCGATTTGAGTCAATCGTTGCGCGAGTTGCTGGAGGACATTATGGCTGGTCGCAAGCGCCATAAGACTTATCGACAGATGAAGATGTACAACGATCCGTCGCTGAATCCTTACCTGTATGCACCTGAAAAAATTCAATTACCAGTTTCGTAGGCAGTGTTGGTTGGCGGTGGACCACCGCAACACAAACGACAGTGGCTTGACGTACCAATGGCCGGCAACTAGGTCAATGCATTGGAGCGGTTACGTGGTAATTGTGGCAATGAGTGCAGCCCGTATTGGCCGCATTAGGTCGATGACAGGCGCTGCATTGATCGATGTGCATCGACCTAAACTCGCACAGAGCAGCTAAGGTTGATTCCGTCGTCACAAGTTTGCTGGCTTGTGGCCCGCTCGGCAGCAATTTGTGACAGTACTTGCAGTCGGCCAACGCGGGTAGTGTTAGATGCGGAGTGTGATCAAACTTCGTAATCTCGCGCAGCGTAGTCGGCTTGCTCTGGGCTAGCCAAACAGAGTCGTTGATAGTGGAAGTTGATCGCGCGCGGTTATCTAACGCGTGGCATTGAGTGCAACCACCCGGCACCAGGTGCGCCAGCGAAGGGCGACGCGTCGAGCTCGCCAGCAACGAACTGAATTCAGCCCAGGCCGCTAACGTACGATCGTTGTGCCCGCGCGGCATGTAGCGCAGCGAGAGCGTTTCATCGTCCAGATACCAACCACCTTCGACGACATGCACCGCACCTCGCAACTTCGTGAACTTCTTTGGCTTGCTAAGTGCGTTGTTTAAGTCTAGCCTGGCTTCGTCCCGCCTTGCATTTGCATCCACTGCACCAGGGTCGGACAGCAGCAAGTCATCGTCGCTCGGTGAATCTGTTTGTGGTTTTGCGACAAGCGAATCGAGCAACAAATCATCATCCTGACGCGCGCTGACCAGGCGCGTGCTCGGTACACGATCGACGGAGTCGCTACCCTTTGATGCAAGTCTCGCCGCGTCGTTGCCGAACCAATTTTGCTCCATGTGCCGGAAGATATCTGGAGGCACTCCAGCGCACAGTTCTTCAAGCAGTTTGTTTTCGCGAGGTTGCAAGTCGCGCTTCAACGCTGCGATTAGCACAGCTTCTAAACGTTTTCGCCAGGCGGCTTGTCCGTCCGCAGCGATCTCACGAATCAGTTCACGGGTGCCAACGGCAATCTGCAACGTCGTCGCGCGGCCGATGGTATCGAAGTCCGCAATCGCTTTTAGCTCACCCGAGACGGGCAGCAAAGCGACCGACTCCGCAGTCTGTTTATCCGACGCAAGCAAGGCTCGCATCGCCAGCGGGACTAAACCTTCGTAACCGAATTGTGCCGACACTGGCCAGTCGCTCAAGTCGCGAGCTCTTTTATTGCCGGTGTCGGCAGCTAGCACGTCGGCAGCCATGATACTTGGCAACTGCAACATGACCCAACCATCGGCTGTGGCTGAGTTGATCGAGTCTTCGTGGCAGCGAGCGCACGCAACATTGAAACCAAGCGTCCTGAAAACCGAACCAACGCCGCCGATCTGCTGCGAATCGACATGGCACTTAGTGCAATCGAATGTTTCGTTTTTCTTCGAGAAATGCTTGTCCATGTGCGCTTGGTGTGTGAATGCGATGCTGCGAGGTTGGGCGCGAGGAAAGTCTTTGAACTCCGGGTGGCCCGAATTAAAACTGGCAAACTGCTTGGCATGACATGCTTGGCAACGTTGATCGGTGATCGCCTGCAGATCATGCTTACGACCATGGTGTTCGCTGTGACAGCTTGCGCATTGCGTTTCCATGTTGTAGTTATCGAACTTCGCAGAGATTTCGTTCGTTAGTGAAACGAGCGTAGCGTCCGGCAGTTCCGAAGCCGTTTGGGAAGTGCTTAACGAGATCAGCATGCCGTTCGGAATCACCGCTTCCAGCGACATTCGCTTCAACGCGGAACGCGACAGATCGTGTGGACTAGCCAAGTGCAATTGTGGCAGTTGACTGGCGTGGCAACGAATGCATAGTTCGTCTTGGGTCGCGAGGGCATTTGAGAGTGTCGATTTCGTATGCGAGTTCGGGTGACACAGACTGCAGCGCTCGGAAACCAATTTGTTTTCGAGTATCTGCGCATGTTTGCTCGAAAGGCCACCTGGAACAAACGTCGCTTCACGCTGGGGAAAGAACATCAGACACAGCAAGATTGCGCTGGTGACGACCGCCAAGTTGATCGCCAATTTGTTGCGAAAACTCCAGCCGCTACGAACTGGAACACACGGCGAGTTCGCGGCGGCTTCGCATTCTTTCCACGGTGAGTTCGTGCCGGATGCGTTCGTGCGCGAGTGACAAGCGAGCGCGCAAGACGAACACGCGGAACTGTCATTGTCGCCTGCTTGCCCTGAGTTCTCGCAAACATTCTGCTGGTTGCCGCAAGCACCGCTGGTCGTTGGTCCGTTTGCACACGCGAACCCTAATTCGCTGTGACCACACACCCAACGCGTGCCAGGTCGCAATCGAGGCTCCGTCACGTCTCGCAACTTCTGAGGCTGTGGATTCGCATTTGGCTCGGAATTGCAACCGCTCATTACATCGTTCCTTGAAAGCGGTAGACAAGCACGACGTGAACCGCAATCATGACCGCCAGCGACCAGGTGAGCGCGATGTGCATGGCAAACATGGTTCGCAATCTTGTTTGCAGCGCATAGTGGTAATCCAAGTCATCTTTCGATTGCACCATAGAAGCCAACTGCAGGCGACTTTGAAGTCCCTTCGCTGCCAAGTAGCGATCAAGATCAGCCAGCTCGCGCAGCAACTGTCGGCGAGTGTATCCAGTTGGAATCAAACGATACAGCGGACTGCGGCGGCTCAAGAAAAAGGGCAACAATCGCCGCTGATAGAACTCAGCCAATGTTGCTCCTTCGCCAAAGCCTGCCGATTGAATCGCCAGTTCGTGCGCTTCCTTCGTGACTTCTAAACGCAGCGCTGGAATCAACTCGAGCCGAAAATCCTGCTTGATAGCCGCTAAACGCTTCGGCAAAGTGCGGCTCATGTAAGCCAACACTATCCCAGTCACAGCCACGATGGCAAAGCAAGTCGCGAGTGCAATTTCGAACCAGCCACGTACGGGCCAACCGATGTGCATCAAGAACACGACGCTCGCAAAGCTGCCCATGTAGGTGTGCATCTGCAACCAACCCGCGACCGGTCCCAATTCGAAGCGGATCAGTTTCTTGCGGAGCGTCAGCAGATACAAGCCTGCGGTCGCGACCAGCAGCGTCCATCCGGTGGCTGTAGCCGTATCGCCCAACCGATTCGCGATCGACTGCACAGCCAGCGCAGTTGCCATGACCGCAGCTAACGTGAGTGTTGAAGCGATGATTCTGCGCCGGCGCAGTGCGGCTAAGCGGCCTTGCGTTGCATCCATTGGCTGACCTTCTGCAAATCACCTAAATCGATTCGAACCAACGCATCGTGGGGACAAGCGGACTGGCAAGCGGGCGACGAGCGCGATGAGCTGCACATATCGCACTTCGACGCTTGGAGAATTGGCAATCCATTGGTCGCATCGACGCGAACTCGCCCCTCTTCGTCGCTGGTAGTCACCATGCGAATGTTGTCATACGGACAACTCTCCGCGCACGACTTGCAACCGATGCACGTGCTGCTGTTAATGTTGATATTACCGGACTCTTGATCGCGATGAATCGCACCAGTTGGACAGCCGATCATGCACACTGGATCTTCGCAATGCATACATGCTTGAGCAAACATCCAGGGACCGTACTGCGGCCCGGTACGTGAAAACAGTGGTGCGTCGCCGCCGTGCGTTGTCGCGCAAGCTCGCAAACAATCGTCGCAGCGCGTGCAGCGCTCCGTATCGATTACCATCGCTTCGCGGCCGTTCATCAGCCGATTCTCAACCATAAATTCGAGCAAGCCGGTTTCGATAGTCGGCTCGTCAGTGTCGATCAACTCCGCATCAAGCACCGGCTGTCCAAACTGATAGCGAGGCGCGGCGATCGGTGCTGGCAAATCAGCGGCTCGCATGAACGGCAGCACATGCTCATAAACAACTTGCTTGGGTATGCAGAGCGCGTCGACATAACCAATCGCTCGCAATGATTCTTGATAAGGCAAAGTCATCGAACTGTGAGCGCGGTGGCGATTGTGATACAGTTCGCGAAGTCCGAACAATTGTCCCTTGCCAAGGTAAGCTAAGGTGCGATGACCCGCGCCCTGCCGGCGACTCAGCCTCGCGAATCCGCCGCGAATGATCCACAATCCAACTGCGTAAGTTCCCTCTTCAGCGATCAGCGGTTCTCGCTCGATCTGCACAGCCGGGGAGTGCATCGCTCGCTTACGATATTCGGCATACCATTCCAAGTTGCCGAAGGATTCGAAGGTGACCGATTCAACGACGCGAGCGAGATGTTCGTCTGGCACGTATCGTAGCAAGGGTGTTTCGCGCAGGTGAGTGCTGAGGACTTCGGTGCGGTACCGCTCGTCGAGCAGCGTGCGAAACTGTGGATCTTGCTTGAGCAGCTTTAGACCTTGCCAACGAATCTCGAGAATAGTGCAATCGTCTTCAGAAACTGCGGTGAACTCGCGTGGGGATCGCGTGACCGCAGCCATTTCGCCGAACAACTCGCCACTTTGTACCGCTGAAGTCGCATGTTCAGCGAGCACGCCTGGAATGTCTTGCAGGAACACGCGCGCTTCGCGACCTTCGCCGCGCTGGGAGAATTTGACTGGAGCGGCTTGTGCGGCGACCGTTCGAGTGCCGCGGTTCGCGCGACGTCGATCCGGTCGTTTCTTCCATAGACTCAACCACTGCGCGCCGGTTCGGCGATCGCTGCGACGGTTGTCGTCGGCCATCAGCCGAGTCAAAAAGATTCGGACCTGCCCGCTGAGCACTAGATAAGCACTGCCGCCATACTGTCCCTCACGGAAAATGACATCGCCCGACTCGAGCTCAAGCAACCGTGTGTCGTTGCGCAGAATGTCGGACAAAGTAGCCGATCGCGAGAACCTGCGTTCGTCCATTTTAGCGAACGGCGGCATCTTCAGCAGCAGATCGATCGTGGACTGCGAAGCGGCGGGATCAAGTGGATGATCCCACCGATCCGGCCGTTGCACTTCGACAAGTTCCTGACTCATTGCTGCCAACTCTCAACTGTATAGCTATCAGATCGATGCGTACTTTCGCACATCGTTTCATCGGCAGATACATTTTCAGAATTGAAGCAAACGGCGTGTTGCAAAGTGGCTGCAAACGTATTGCAATCCTGAGTTTACGCAGCTTGACTAGAGTTTACGCAGCTTGACTAGAGCGCCTTGAGCGCTGTGGCAGCCGTGGCAACTTGGCTGGTTTGAGCTGCTTCGAGCTCACCTAACATTGGCAGCATTGGCCCCGTGTTGGCAATCTCAGCCAGCTCGACAGCGCGATGCAAAACGCGAATCGGCTGAATCGCATTG
>JBGSJB010000647.1:0-5492 GCA_041742175.1 Pirellulaceae bacterium | reverse complement strand
AAACGTGGTACACAAGTGATGACCGGTGCAGATATTCTGGTTAAATCCTTGGTGGACCACAACGTAGAAGTCATCTTCGCGTACCCCGGTGGCTGTAGCATGCCGATGCACCAGTCGCTGACGAAGTACGGCACGAAGATCCGCACTATTCTGCCGCGCCACGAACAAGGCGGCGGCTTCGCAGCTCAGGGGATCGCTCGATCGACTGGCAAGCCGGGCGTGGTAATGGCGACCAGCGGTCCGGGCGCGACGAACTTGGTCACCGCCATTGCCGATGCGAAACTCGATTCCATTCCGTTGATCGCCATCACTGGCCAAGTTCCAACGGGTGTGATCGGCACCGATGCATTTCAAGAGACACCGATCGTTGAAGTTTGTCGCGGTATCACCAAGCATCATTACTTGGTAACCAAAGTTGACGATGTCGCTCGCGTTATGAAAGAAGCGTTTCATATCGCTACGACGGGTCGACCTGGTCCAGTTCTGATCGACATGCCTAAAGACGTGCAGATGGATCAGTGTCACGTCGATTGGGACGTGCCGATGAATCTACCTGGCTATCGCGTTAAAACTCCGATGGCTCAGCCAGAGCAGATTCGACAAATTGCGGCTGCGATCAAGCATTCGAAACGACCGCTATTGTACGTTGGTGGCGGAGTGATTGGAGCTGAGGGCGCAGCGGCGCTTCGCAAGCTCATCGAGCTGACCGGCATTCCAGTTACGATGACCGTGATGGGATTAGGTTTGTATCCGAACGATGGCCCACTATCGCTCGACATGCTTGGCATGCACGGCTCAGCATACGCGAACTACGCTGTCCGCGATTGCGATCTGTTGTTGGCTCTCGGCGTTCGGTTCGACGATCGCGTTACCGGCAAGAAGGAAGTCTTTGCTCAAAACGCCAAGATCATTCACGTTGACATTGATGCATCGGAGCTGAACAAGAACAAAGTAGCTCACATTCCTGTTTGCAGCGACGTGCGTTATGCGCTCGATGAACTCAACAAGATCGTCGAAGCTCCGGATGATATTTCCGGCTGGGTCAAGCACTGCAAGGAACTGAAGCAGAAGTATCCGTTCCACTACGACGAAAAATTCGACGGTATTCTTCAGCAGCATGCGATTCGCGAGCTGTCGAACTTAACGCAAGATCGCGATACGTTTGTAACAGTCGGCGTTGGTCAGCATCAGATGTGGGCGGCGCAGTTTTTCAGCTTCCGCCAGCCACGTCACTGGTTGAGTTCATCGGGATTGGGAACCATGGGTTTCGGTCTACCTTCCGCGATGGGTGTTCAAGCCGCGAATCCAAATTCGTTGGTGATCGATATCGACGGCGACGGCAGTTTCCAGATGAACATTCAGGAACTTGCAACTTTGCATTGCGAAAAATTGCCAGTGAAAGTGTTGCTGCTGAACAATCAACACTTGGGGATGGTTGTGCAGTGGGAAGATCGTTTCATGGGCAGCAACCGAGCTCATACTTATCTCGGACCGATCGATCACGAAGAAGCGAGCGGTATTGGTGTAACAGAGAAGCATGCGATTGTAACGGATCGCTATCCGGACTTTGTTCAAATCGCGAAGGGGTATGGTTGCGGCGCGGCGACGGTCAGCAAGAAATGTGATTTGCGAGCTGCGTTGCAGGAGATGATCGACTATCCAGGACCATTCGTGTTGGATGTTTCGGTTCCTTATCAAGAACACGTGTTGCCAATGATTCCAAGTGGAAAGACAGTTGACGATATGATTCTTGAGTAGCGTTCGCCTGGGACACTTCGCTCGTTGGTTATCAAGTCGCGGGTCTTCAAGTTGCACAACGCTACGGCTTGAAGGCTCTCTAGAATCTGTCAGTTAAAGGTCGGCTGGCGCCGAATCGCTCCTGTTGTTGGCCAATTTGAGCTGGCAGTATTGCCGCTTGGGGACCACAATTAGTGAGTCGCTGATGATTGTTTTTACTGAGCAGAATTGCTCGTTGCTTCTAGAGGCACATGTGACCAAATCAACGAAGTCTGGTGGAGCTGAATTGCTGAATGTCGATCTAGCTCGAATTGAAAAAGCGGTGCGGGAAATCTTAGCGGCTGTAGGCGAAGACCCTGACCGCGAGGGGCTGTTGGAAACGCCGGCGCGCGTGGCTCGAATGTATGCTGAAATGTTCTCCGGATTGAAAACCGATCCGAGCATCCATCTTAAAAAAGTTTTCACTGAAAAGTACGATGAAGTGGTGCTAGTGCGCGACATCGATTTTTGTAGCATGTGCGAACACCATCTACTGCCGTTCACTGGTAAAGCTCATGTTGGCTATCTGCCCGATGGGAAAGTTGTCGGCTTGAGCAAGTTGGCGCGTGTGGTTGAAGAGGTCGCTCGTCGTCCGCAAGTTCAAGAGCGGATGACCGAAGTGATCGCCGACTTGATCGAGTCGGAATTGTCGGCGCGCGGCGTGGCAGTGGTGCTTGAAGCGTCGCATTCGTGCATGACAATTCGAGGTATTCGTCGTCCTGGCAGTTTATGTATGACATCAGCGATGCGGGGTGTGTTTCGTAACGATCCCGCTTCGCGCGCCGAAATTCTCGGCTTAATCGTAGGCAATCGTAAATGACATTGAATGCAGCGCTCTGGGCCAGCTCAACTGCTTTGACAGGTAAAGTTGCAGTTGCGCTCTGGGTGGCTTCTTTGTTGTTTCTGTTTTCCGATCGAAGACGAATCAGCAGCGGATGGCAAGTACTGCTGTCCGCGGGTTCTATGTTGCTGAGCATCGCGGCTGGAATGTATGCGAGCTCAGCGACATCGAAGTGGGCGTGGATCGTTAGCGTCGCGTGCGCTTGTGTGGCAACGATTTTTCACATGCGAACGTGGAGTCGCGTGAGTCCGACGGAGATTTTCTCAGAAGTTTCGCAGATCGATCCACTGCCGAAGAAGAAGTCCGCATCGAAATCATCCAAACCGATTTCGAAGTCGTCATCGCCAGCAGTTGTGTTGTCGCCTGCGATGGTGCTTGCGATAGCCGGTGCAATCGCTGCGACAGTTGCAGTTGGCAATGCGATTTATGTTTCGATCCCGCAGCTCGCATCGATCGCTGCGGTTCACGCGGTGGCGATCTGCACGTTGTTGGGCGTCGCTATCTTCTGTGCCATTGAATTGACGTTTGACAGCGCACCAGCGTCGCTCGCTGCGGTCGCTTGGTCAGTGGTTGCCATCGTGGCACTTGTAGCATGGATCGCTGAGATTTTTGTTGCTGGTTGGATTGTGATGGCGCCGGTCAGCGACCAAGTGGAATTGCCCGCCGCTGCGCTGACGCGAATGTTCGCGCTCTCAGTGCTGGTAATTGACTTCGTGGTATGGATGATTCCCCAGCGCGTCGCCGCTTTCAAACGTGCCGGCAAAGCGACCGCTTGGGTATCGCTGAGTTTAGCAGCTTGGATTGGCGCGCTCAGCCTGATTGTGCTTTGCGCACTGCCAAGCAATTGGCCTTGGAAATTGTAGCGGTGGGCCCCTTTCGCTCCTGCGCGGCGGTAACGCAATTTCGCAGGAGCGATAGGCGACGAAAAGTTTGTCGGAGTTGATGTATAATCATGCTCCCTCTCCCAGTAGCCTACCCTTAGTAACTGGAACTCAATATGAACCGACTTGCCTATTGTTCGATCTTCCGTGTGATCGTGCGGGCGATCTTCGGATTGCTGATCTGTTTTAGTGCATTGCTCGCGCCGCTCGCTGCGCAGTCACCGACTTCGACCGCCAAGCCGAATTTGATTTGGATTATGGCGGACGATCTGGGGTATGGTGACTTGGGTTGTTATGGTCAGAAAGTCATTACGACTCCGAACTTGGACCAAATGGCGGCTGAGGGGATGCGATTCACTCAGTTCTACTCCGGTGCAACCGTTTGTGCACCTTCGCGAAGTGTCCTAATGACTGGTCTGCATCATGGCCACACGCGAGTTCGCGGTAACGCAGGCAAGAAGAATCCGATCGCGCAAGCGTTACGAAGCGAAGATGTGACCGTTGCCAAAGTTCTACAGCAGTCGGGTTATCGAACGGCGCTGATCGGCAAGTGGGGCTTGGGGGACGTCGGCGAGGCAGAGTCCGGTTTGCCGCGCAAGCATGGCTTCGATGAGTTCTACGGTTTCTTAAATCAGACGCACGCGCACAACCATTACCCCGATTACTTGTGGCGCAACGAATCGCGCGAGAACTTGCCGAATGTTGTGACGCCGATTGGTGACAACGGAGGCGGCTTTGCAACGGAAGCGAAAGTCTACGCGGACGATCTGTTTGCTGACGAAGCGATCAAATTCGTACGTACTAACAAGTCGCAGCCGTTCTTCCTTTACTGGAGCATGGTTGTGCCGCATGCGAACAATGAACGCAATCGCGAGTTGAAGAACGGAGCCGAAGTACCTGACTTTGGACCTTACGCCGACTTGGATTGGCCTGAACCGGATCGCGGTCAAGCTGCGATGATCTCGCGTTTGGACAGCTACGTCGGCCGCATGCTGAAGACGCTGCGCGACGAAGGACTCGCCGACAATACACTAGTGATTTTTACAAGCGACAACGGGCCGCATAACGAAAGCAACCATAACTTGGCGCGCTTCAATCCATCGGGACCGTACAGCGGAATCAAGCGGAGTTTGACTGACGGCGGTATTCGCGTCCCGATGATCGCTTGGTGGCCGAGCAAGATTAAATCGCAAGCGACTTCGGAACACGTCGCCTATTTTGGTGATTGGATGGCGACTGCCGCCGAAGTCGCCGGTACGCAGCCGCCAGCGAATTGCGATTCGATTAGTTTTCTTCCGACGTTGCTGGGTGATTCGAGCAAGCAGCAGCGGCACGAGTTTCTGTACTGGGAATTTCACGAAGGTGGCTTCAAACAAGCGGCGCTTTACCAAGGTCGTTGGAAAGGCATTCGCAGCGGTTCGCCTGATGCGCCCGTTGCGGTATTCGACCAGCAGCACGATGTGGCTGAGAAAACGAATGTCGCATCGAGTCATCCGGAGATCGCGAAGAAGTTGAGCGACTATCTGTCGACAGCGCGCAGCGATTCCGCGGACTGGAAACCGCAATGGAAATCGCCCCCAAAGTAAAACGTGTCTTGGTGATCGCCACTGAATTTTAAGTTCACTGAATTTTGCCTTCACCCTCCCCGCGCAGCGACCGGGAGGGTCGGCAAGCGAGCGTTCAGCGAGATTGCCGGGGAGGGATGCTTGCGACTTGGCTCTGAAGTTGGCTCCTGAAGTTGGGCCTTGAAGTCGATCGAAGCGGAAACAGTGCGGGCGCCCCTCCCCAGCCGCGCCGACCCTCCCCAACCTGCGTTTTGGGAGGGTTAAGATGGTGCGCAGGTTGGCGGTAACGCAGGTTTGTACTTCCTCTCAATCTCCCTGATAGCACTTAATCTCCCTTAGAGCACTTACTCATGACGATGATTCAACAACTATACAAACGCGTGCACCTGAGTTGGCGAATGCTTGTTTTCGCGGTTGCCGTTTGCCAAA
>JBGSJB010000646.1:0-8389 GCA_041742175.1 Pirellulaceae bacterium | reverse complement strand
ATGTTGAAGGAGAGGTCAACGGATTGATGACCTATGATCGAAAGGTCATCAAGATTCCCGCTGTAGAACTCTCTAAACTGCATCAGACACTTTTCAAGCCTGTCACAGAATCAGTAGAAGATGCCGCAATGGCGGACCAGTTTTCTAAAGAGGCGTTCACACAAACAAAATCGGATCGCAAACCGAGACCATAGTGTTGCAAATAAGATTACCGGACCTTACGGACCTCGCAAATTTGCAGGTCGCTTTCTTGGTCACGGAACTCCCTTCCAAGACAAAGATGGAAAATGGTGGTGTACAGCTTTCGTCAACGGAAATGTTCCGCCTCTGCCACGCGAAGGGATTGAGAAACGTGACCTCGGTGACAACGCTCAAACGATCAATGAGCAAGGTGTCACGATTGTTCCGCTCGAAGTTAAAGTGCTCGACGATGGTGACGTTTTCATCCGAGCAAAAGACCCAGCCTACCGAAATCCCGGCCCCGACGAAGTACAAAAATTTTAATTTTGGGACTCGTCCACTCCCAAGCAGCCTATATCAATTCATCGAGAAATGCGAAGTCGCTAAGAAGTTCATCTACTGCAATGTAATCAGCGACTCGGAATTGCGACTGGTCATCCATCACTTCAGCGACTGACACGAAAACCGAAGATGCCTCAACGTTCGGTGAGATCACGTTAGACTGCACTGCGAGTAGCGAATGATTCTCTGCGATAGACGCCATTCCTTCGGAGGCGATTTCGTTTACCTTGAAAGTTTCGGTTAAGGCGCTCGCACCATTTTGCGATTGCGATTGCGATTGCAATCGGTTGATCACACGCAGGGCGTCGGCGGTGGTGATGTGGCCGTCTCGGTTGACATCCTTTGGCGACCAGCCATCGACGACGGAACTTCCTAAGGACAACTCGTTGATCACGTTCAGTGCGTCGCCTGCGGTGACGTGGCCGTCGCCGTTGACATCCGGAGGATTGACGAGCGTTCGCATCGCGGCAACCAGTTCTCCCTGGCTGCCACTACCGTTGCTTTGTCCCCGAACTGTACCGCCTGAGAAAACCAACGACTTGCCGAAGTTCGCTGCGAACGCAGCAAAGTCCTGAATATTGATCCCACCGGAATCGTTCAGGTCGAGATAGTCGGGAGCTGGCGGCACGCTTTGTCCGAACCAGTACGCGAATGTCGCAAAGTCTTGGATGTTTACTCCGCCACTGCCGTTCCAATCGCCGGTCAAGACAAAAAGTTTATTCGTTGAGTCACCCACCAAAGTAAAGGTTTCGCCACCAGTGATTGCCGCTAATAACTCAAGCTGGTAAACGCCATCCGCAAGTTGTCCAGCGTCGAATGTAATCTGCAGTTGTAGGCCATCACCGCTCAATTGCAGTTGACTTTGCAGAAGTGGAACGATGGTGTTTTCATCGGCATCCACGTTCAATCCTAAATTCGTTAATACGAGGTCGCTCGGAGTGATACTCGACACCGGGCTCGATAGGTTGACAACCAGATCGCGTAGATCGCTGCGCTGACGGACCCAGGAAGTCGGCTGGGTTCCGCTTGGCAAATCATCAGGGTCCGTTTGCAATGTCCCCAAGGTAATCGTCACCTCGCCAGAAACTTGAACGGTAGTCATTGCATCCGCAGTTGTGGGAACTGGTTCAATGTGACCCACATAGTCTCTCGCGACGCTGTAAAACTCGTAGGAGTGGCCCAGTTCGCCAGTAAAGGTTGCGGATGTGGTTTCCGTTCCTGGGAGCCAAAGCTCGAACTCACCTGAGTTGTCGGAAACAAACACGTCATATTTGGCAACGCCGGATCCTCCTTCGTCGTCAGCGCCCGACCAAGTCACATTGAAGTTTTTCGGCGATATACTCGGGAGCGATTCAACAGAACTCGTCGGTGCTCCGGCATCGATGGTGACCAACGCTTCCTTGGTAGGGTCGGTACCCTGCGAAGGGTCATGCAGATCGACTTGATTGGTAGCAATCGTCGTGCTGAAGTCAAAAACGATGTCCGCAACGTTGCGAATCTCGGTACCACTGGGCAACCCTGCAATAGGATCAATCACAAAGCTAAAGTAACCCTGGCCCAGCCCAGTGCCATCTTCAGGCGGCAAGAACCCTGTCAGCACGTCAGGCGGAAGCTCTGTTTGCGGATCAACTGAGACAAACCTAGCAAACACTTCTCCCGTATCTAGGCGAACTCCAGATTCGATCTCGACATTGATCTCCTTGCCGTTGGACGTTGTGAAAGGAACGACAGTCTCAAAGTGATGTGTATTACTTGGCACTTGAATCAACACATCTCCAAAACCGATTTCAGTTAAACGAAACGATGACCAGTCAAGGTTGTCCGAAAGCGGATCGCTGATAGTGACAATTTGCGCTGGTGCAGTGGCTGTAGAATCGTTCTCAAAGTCGACCCGGTAAGACAGTGTATCGCCATTTGACACAAAGTTCATTTCCCCGTATCCCGATGCTCCGGTCTTCTGGTTTGGATCGTGGCTACTCGCGCTATCGGAATCGCCACAATTACAGGCATCATTTCCGGCTTCATCGCGAGCCTTACTAATTTCCCCATCAATTTTGTCACGAGCGGACTGCATCGTGCTGCTCGTGCCCCAATAATCGTAAACATTGTAGCCCACGGTAACGACGCCAATTGGGATCAGCAACCACGGCGACAGCAAGCCGGCTCCACCGTACATTATCGGCGTCACTGCCCAGCTCGCTCCGGCGCCTCCTAGCGTGACGACGATGTTGTCGATATAGCTGCCTGACAAATCACGAGCAGCCTGCTTGATGTCACCACGTGCAACCGCATCTCTACGTGCCAGCGCTTCTGCGATATCCCCATCCTCATCCTCATCAAGCCCCATGGGATCCACATACGCCAAAGGATTTGCTTTTGCGTAGTTATAGGGATTCTTACCCGCGATCATAACGTCGTCTTCGCTTAGGAACCTTCCCAACTGCGGGTCGTAGAAGCGTGCTCGCATGAAGTTCAGGCCGTTGCCTTCATTCATCACGCCAAACTCGCCAACGAATTCGAACGGTTGGTTGGCGACTCCCGTCTGCACAACAATATCACCGAACGGCGAATAGAAATACGCATCCGTCACGGCACCGGCTTCGTCGGTGACTTCGCTAGTGTTGTGCCGCCCGTCGAATGTTAAGTACCTAGACACTCCCGCCGCGTCGGTCTCTACAATTGCCCCGATCACATGAGCGTAGCGTGCCAGTAAACTACCGCTATTATCATAGGTTCCAATGACGTCAACCAACCCGAAGGAATCGATAGCGAAATGCGTTATCGTACCATTTAATAGAGTAGCGACTCGAACGCCCCTGGCATCGTATTCAAAGGACCAATTGTCGGCACCTTCACTGACTCCGATCAAACGATTTTCGTCATCATAGGTGTAACGATCGATTGCAGTAGCAGAGGCTGCTTCAACAAGATTTCCATCTGCATCGTAACTATAAGCTGTATCCCCTACTTGCGTGTATTGATTGAGCGAATTCACCGAATAGTTGGTAACGACGCCATCAACGACACTTTGCAAGCGATTTCCGACTGCGTCATAAACGTAAGTAACCGCACGGTCAGAGAATCGTGAATCCGTGGACACGAAGACTTCACTCGTCAGTCGACTCAACGCATCATAGGTAAATGTCCATTTCCCATTCAATGAATCAAGCGTCGTCATTCTGCCGGCAGCATCGTATTCGTACGTGTAACGTGACAAGACTGCGTCTGCAGCCCCACGGTTTACCAAATCGAGCATTCGTCCGTCAGGATCGTAGGCATAGCGAGTGGTAACTCCGTTCGCCAGTTCCCTTAGCGAAACTCGACCGACATCATCGTACTCATAGCAAGCAATCATCACATCCGATTGGTCGTGAATCCTTGTGATCCGCCCCAGTGAGTCATATTCGTATTGAACAGAATTCCCCGACGAATCGGTGCGTGACAACCGTCTTCCTGCGTCGTCGTATGCATAGCTCATGGACGGAATATCAGGCGCCATGACTTCAACAATACGGTCGCTTGAGTCGTACTCGTAATTCGTCGTCCCCGTTTGGTCGGTCGTCGCTGTTAGATTGCCAAACGCATCGTACCGATAGTTATAAACGGTTCCATCTTCAAATACACGCGAAGTCAATTGCCCTGCATCGTTATACGTATAATTAACAGTGTCTCCTCGTCGATTTGTCCAACTTGTGATATTGCCCGTTGAATCGTAGGTGAGTAGTTCAACGCTGCCGTCTTCGTAATGAATCGAAGTCACGTTTCCATTCGCGTCAAATGCCGTTTCAATAGAACTACCATTTGCATCCGTAACCGATGTGACTCGATCAAACGGACCCTGATGTTTTAGTACAGTTGTGCCTCCCAGTGGATCGGTGTACTGCGTTAATAGACCTTGTCGATTGTAGCTAAAACTGTAGGCACGCCCCAACGGATCTTGGAAATTGGTGATGCGATAGTTTTCTCCGTAGGACGCCGCTATCGCGTTCCCTCGCCCATCGACAAACTGCGAAATCGAGTTCTGGTTGTTCATTGCAAAGACGAATGATTCTCCGGCAGTGTCGGTAATCATGAACGTCCCAGCGGAATCATGCGTAAACGTCTGTGTCTGTTCATTGTTGTTTTGCGACGTTGACGCAATACGGCCGTGTTCGTCATACGAATAGAGCGTTTGGGTAGCATCCGGGTAGGTTACGCTTTGCAGAGTTCGATAGGCTGCGGTGGCAGGATTCGTATTGTACGTATGAAGCGATTTTTGGCCGTCATAATGCAAAACTTCAATAAGAAACTCTCCCGTTGCATCGTATTTGTAAGCCGTGATCCGGTTGTTGGAATCCGTAATTGTGGAGATGCGTGCTGATGAATTGTAAGCGAACAACAACGAGTCACCTGACGTGTGTGTCAGGCTGCTCAACTTGTCATCTTGGTATGCCGCGGTGATGCGGTTCCCGTTCGTGTCTTCCATGAACTCGAGGTTACCATCGGCGCTAAACTTAGTCACCACTCCGTAGGGCTCTTGCAGAGTGAATGAACTGCCGGTGGAATTATTGAGTCTTGCAAAATCGCCTGCTTGTGAAAAGTATCCGCCTCGTGAGTCGGGCTGAAACTGGCGCAGCAACCCGCCTGGCATCTCCAGAACCACTGTGCCGTCTTCACTGACGCTCAGCTTTCGATCCCAAAAGTGATTCCAGCCCCATCCCAATGGTCCTAATGTATTGCGTCCTGAAATCGTGCTGGAATAGGAACGTTCAAATTGCAAGGAAAGTCCAGGTGTGGTGACTTCCGAATCGATCGCGCCGGCAAGTGACGAAAAGGGCGTCAAGTCGTTCGCCTGCATCAACTCAAACGCAAGTAGGTCCGAAGCATCTGCATCGATCCCAAACCTCGAAAGATAGGTTGCATTATCCGATAACATCTGGACATAGTCTCCCCAAGTGCTACCAGCTTCCGCAACAAAGTTTTCCCAGATCAGATCCCAGGCTTCCAGTGAATGATTTTCCGGTCGCGAGTTGTCTTTATACTGCTCCCAGTTCACCGCAATCGCGTTGTCTTCGGTCAGCGCGTTGATGCGGAACTCGAACGGCGGATAAGTAAAGTCCCACGGTTGTTGCCAACCAGCCCAGTAGACTGGGACTCGCACAGATTCTCCCGGCTGAAGCAAACCCGCCGTAGCACCTTCGGCAAAAACTTGAATGGATGGCGTGAATCCTTCAGGGCGTGCTGAGGTCCAGAATCCGCGGGTCAAAGTCGATTGATCCTGAGTTAGAAACGCTCGCTCTTCGCCGTTCTGCTCTGCCGAAATGGTCAGCAGTGGCGCCGGCATCGCAACATCGCCCGTATTCGCATATTCAACGAACAAAGTTGCAAGCTGGTGATAGCCGAGTACGCTCGGCAAGATCAGGTCTGTCTTCAGTACCGCTTCGCCTCCAGCGACCACGGTAAATGCGTCGGCTAACGTATCGGAGTTACCGTCTCGAGTTACTCGCAATCCGTAGGTATTCGCCGGAACTGCTCCCGCAGCGAATGTTGCCGTAATTTTGGTAAAGCCGTCTACGGAAACGGAAGACGCTGCATAGGCTGCTCCCGTATCATCAACAAGCTCTACGACCGTTCCCGAACCAAATCCGGCGCCCATAATCGTGACAACCGCATCTTGAGAATTTCCGTGGTGATCGGGCGTCGTTGATAGTACCGCAACTTCGCTTGTTACTGCACGAATCGAATAGTCTCCGTCCTCTGGGACAAGGCTGGAAAAAACCAGAATAAACCATGTGCCTGGCGCTGGCGCCGATGCCAAGACTTGCTGATCCGCATGATCTAATCCGAATGATCTGAAGTCATAAACTCCCCGTGTTGGCGGTGATCCATATCGCAAATAGACTTCGTTGACTCCTAGATCATCAAGGTCGTCCATGGCAACGAGTAAGTTATTTCCTTCCTGGACAGAGATCTGGTAATACTGCCCAGATCCGCTTTTCGAGAACTCACCGTCAGTTGCAATGCCGGGAGTAAGTGTGGGAATCGCGAGGAATGTCGACAGTGCCTCCTCGTTATTCAATTGACGATGTTCCCGCATCTCCCAGCGGTTATCGACCGAAACGATCAGGTACCGAACTCCTGATCCCAGTAATTGTTCAGGAATCAAGGCGTTAAAGGTGCTCGTATAAGATTCACCAACGGCCAGAGGTTCAGAAACATCGTTCGTATCAAGCAAAATATCGCTACTGTCCAAAAATTCGTCCTGCGATATATAGACTGCATCTGTCCAACCGCCACCGTTTGAGTCAGCGTCTCCGATATTCTTGACACTATATTCAATCACGTTCAACTGTCCGATCGCCAGCCCAGCAGGGACTGTGAAATCAGTGACATCAAGATCCGGCAGTGGGTTGCCACCCGCAACCACCGTGATCCCTAACGTATCGGGTTCAGGATCAGGCGTGCCGTCCGCACCAATTGTTTTGAACGTTAGCGTTTGCGTCCCAGTCGTTGGAAATCGGACCAATCCGGGATCTTCAATATTGGATGTTCGTCCATCACCAAATTCCCATGAGTATTGAGTTGGAGTCGGGGATGCGTTTCCCGTTGCCAGCAAACGCAAAGTGTCACCAGCAACGATCTCTCCAGACTGTATCGGAGAGATGATTTCACTGAACCAGCGATCTCGTTCTAAGGCTCCGATATCCACAAAGTTCGGAGTCCCCGTCCCGGTGTTAGGTACTGCTGGGTCGTCAATGCGTTTGTTGCTCGTTTGGTCGGTCAGTGGAGCTACCGCCCCGTTGGCCGCGTCAATCGCTGGCGATCCATCATCAAGGTTAAAATTGTCCCTTTCTGCGTCAACATACAGTGGATCTGCGGAGAGGTTACCGTTACTTCCCGTTGGGTCGTCCAAGCCAATATAGTTTTCTCCATCGGGATTAAATACGTTGTTGGACTGCATAGTGACCGTGACAGCAGTCGATTCAACGGCAACCCCATATCGGCTATTGAAGGTGATCTGGTTATTGGTTAGTACCGCACTGGTCCCAACCCCTGAGGTCTGGACACCAAGCAAGTAACCGCTAATCGTGTTATTGATTGCAGTTAGCTTACTTCCCGAGAAAATTGATACCGCGGTTCCTGACGTCGACCCGTCCGTTATCAAGGTGTTGGTGATCTCAATCTGTGCTCCATTGATTCCCGCGACGCCATATGCGAAGACGTCACTAATCCAAGCGTTAGAGACTGTAACAGATGCATTGTCAGCGGTAATCGTACGGTTACCGAAACGAACATTGGCGTGTTCAATCGTATTGCCCGAACTGCCACTGTGCAATTTGATTGAACTCCAGTCTCCCTTGGCCGGAACAGTGGCATCCGCATCACCATTGGTATCACCTCCTACAGTATCGTCTGCGAAGGAAGTAAACACGACTTGGTTTGCCGCAGTTCCCGACACGTTGAGTGTTCCATCGACGAATAGTTCAACACCATTGTGAGCCGGCTTAACAATCTGGCCAGCATCGATCTGCAAACTCAATCCAGCGGGAACGGTCACGTCGTTGTCCAGCCAGTACACGATATCGGCGTCGTCCCACACGAGACTTTTTGCGAGAGTTCCCGAATCGACCTGCAATCCATTGATACCATTGTGCGTCGCGGAGTATCCCGAAATGGTCGGATTCGAATTCAGATCCATACTGATTGCGGCATTGGCGTTATTCTCAAAAACTCCGATGCTAACGATTGCATCAGTTCCTTCGAATCGAAGACCATCTGTTTCGCTGTTGAAAAAACTGCTGTTGGAAACCGTCAGTTCCGTCTCTTCGGCCTCAACCATCGAACCGTAGAAATGACCTCCATAATGGAACTCAGCATGATCGATACT
>JBGSJB010000645.1:0-3136 GCA_041742175.1 Pirellulaceae bacterium | reverse complement strand
CACGAGCGTGAGGTTGAAACCGCTTAAAAATCGGTCCGCCATCAACGTGAGCTTCTGTAACGACCAATTGTTCAGGAGAATGAGATCTTCCCTCATTCTGATCTGGATCTTGTGCGTTACCAATTGCACTGCGAATTACCTTCTCCAACATTCGCGCCCCACGATGCGGCTGGTATCGCAAGATTTCCATCGCCTCATCAGCGAACTTACCTCGCACCAGATCCGCCAAGGGTCGAACCTTGCGGGCGCTAATCCGAGCGTAACGATGCGTAGATCGAAACGACATGACTATCTTGCTCCCAAATTTCCGTCAGCTAAATCAAACCTGCAAACGCTGCACGATCACACGACCGTTGCCGCAAACACTTGTTACCGCTTATTACCTTTACCGCCATGGCCTTTGAAGGTCCGCGTCGGAGCAAACTCGCCCAACTTATGACCCACCATGTCTTCAGTTACCAAAACCCGAATGTGCTGGCGTCCGTTATGGACCATGAACGTTGCACCGACGAATTCAGGTACAATCGTGCAGCGCCGCGCCCATGTTGTAATGGGAGCCGAGCTTCCGATCTTGCTAAACTTCTCAAACAATCTCGGGTCGACAAATGGACCCTTTTTCGTTGAACGTCCCATGAACTAAACGCCACTCTCGAGCTGTGCTGTAACCAACTAAAACACCTACCGTCACTAAACCTCGCCAAAGCAAAGCCGAGCAACATTCGTTTACTATCTCAACTTCAACTGGCCATACCGAACCGACTTGCGTCGTCGAATAATCGCCGTGTTCGAAGGCTTACGAGGACGTCGTGTCCCACCACCCTTGGCAGGCTTGCCGGTCGGACTCACAGGATGACGACCACCCTTAGTACGACCTTCACCACCACCGTGCGGATGGTCGATCGGATTCATCGCTGTACCGCGAACCGTCGGGCGGATACCCTTCCAACGATTTCGTCCAGCCTTACCAATTACAATCGCATCATGATCAGGATTACTAACTTTACCAATGGTCGCACGGCAGCGACTAGGTACACGGCGAACTTCCCCACTAGGAAGCTGCAACTGTGCCCACGTGCCTTCACGAGCCATCAAAACTGCCGAAGTTCCAGCCGAACGGCACAACATTGCGCCACGTCCAGGCTGAATTTCGATACAGCAAACTTCAGTGCCAGGCGGAATGCTCCGCATCGGCATACAGTTACCAACAGTCGGCGCAACCGTATCACCGTTACTCACGATCTGACCAGCCTTCAAACCGTCAGTCGCAACTACGTAACGCTTTTCACCGTCGCGATAAACCAGCAGAGCAATACGAGCCGATCGATTCGGGTCATACTGGACCGAGTCAACCTTGGCATCAACACCATCTTTGGTGCGATGAAAATCGATGACTCGATACAGTTGCTTGTGCCCACCGCCACGATGTCGCGCGGTGATCTTACCTTGATTGTTTCGTCCACCATGTCGCTTAAGGCGCTTTAGCAGAGACTTCTCTGGCTTAGCACCTGGCGTCAGCTCAGCGAAATCGCTTACGCTCGCACCGCGGCGTCCTGGCGAAGTTGGTTTGTAATGTCGAATACCCATGTCTTTATTTCCTGAAGCAGCCTATAAGGTGTCAAAACACATCACGGCCTAGAAAAACTCCAGCTTATTGTCCTCATGCAGCTTCACGATGGCCTTCTTCCAGGCCTTCGTTACACCTTCTTTAGCCTTATAACGTCGCGATTTACCTTTGCGATTCTGAGTCGCAACCG
This sequence comes from Pirellulaceae bacterium, assembly GCA_041742175.1. Taxonomy (GTDB): domain Bacteria; phylum Planctomycetota; class Planctomycetia; order Pirellulales; family Pirellulaceae; genus Aureliella. The sequence goes on along the minus strand of JBGSJB010000645.1, from coordinate 1,382 downwards.
CGGTAACCTTAACATTAAAAAGCTCTTCGATCGCAGCCTTAATCTGAACCTTGGTTGCCAAGGGGTTCACTTGAAAAACATAGCGATTATGACGCGATGCTTTGTGAATACCTTTTTCGGTAACCAATGGCTTAATCACAATTTGATGAGGCGACAAATCTAAACTTGTCACAATCCGTTTCTTAGTTGCAGTTGCCATCGTTTAGCCATTCCCCTCTGAAGAAGAACTTCCCGCACACTTCGACAACAAGCTGTCCAACGCTTCGCGTGTCACCACCAGCTTGCGAGGTCGCAGGACGTTCAACGCATTCAAATCACCCACTGGCGAGACAGTCACGCCCGGAATGTTTCGAGTGCTCAAGTAAACGTTTCGATCCAATCCAGCAGTCGCAATTGTTGCCGTCTTGCCAGACAAGCCTAACGCCTGAATAGCGGAAAACATCGTCTTAGTCTTCACAGCATCAACAGTCAAGCGATCAACCACAACCACCGATCCGCTTTCAATCTTCGAAGCAATCGCCATACGCGTTGCAGCCTGAACAGCCTTGCGCGGCAGCCGATAGTAATACGATCGAGGCTGACGAGCATTCGCATGACCACCACCACGGCGAACCGGAGACCGCTTCGAACCAGCTCGAGCGTTACCCGTTCCCTTTTGACGGTACATCTTCTTCGTCGAACCCGACACTTCACTCCGTGTCTTCGACTTGTTACTACCTTGACGCTGATTCGCCAAGTACATCACCACCACATCATGCAGCAGCTGCTTGGTTACTTTAGGCGCAATCTGACGCGGGTCGACTTCAACGTCGCCGACTTGCTTGCCAGACATATCTAAAACAGGAAGCGTTACCATTTCGGCCTAACCAACTTTATTTGTTTCGCGAATAATCACATACCCACCGGCCGCCCCAGGAACAGCACCGCGGACCAACAGCAAATTGTTCTCAGTATCGACGCGAACAACCTTCAGGTTTCGCATCGTCATCCGATCATTGCCATAGCGACCAGGCATCTTACGACCCTTGACGGATCGACCAGGATAAGTACCAGCCTGAGTACCACCAGCATGGCGATGGACTTTCTTCACACCGTGCGTCGCTCGCTGACCAGCAAAGTTGTGTCGCTTCATAACCCCAGCGTAACCACAACCCTTAGTGATGCCGGTCACATCAACAGCCTTCACACCATCAAGCACATCAACCTTGATCTCTGCACCAACTTCCGCCGACGGCTCATCCATTCGGAACTCGCGAACGAATCGCTTTGGCTCGCAATTGGCCTTCGGAAGAGTCTCGACTCCCGCAGCACGGGAAGAACGCTTGGAACTGATCGCAGCAACATGACCACGAACGGAACGGCTCACAGATTCACGGGAGCGA
>JBGSJB010000644.1:0-3816 GCA_041742175.1 Pirellulaceae bacterium | reverse complement strand
GAAAAGTGAAAACTCTCGGCAGTTCTTCACAGCGACCGAAACGCTTCAGAATGAAGCGGGCGATTGCAAGGCGCACTCAATCTTGCTTCTGGCTGCCCTGAGACAGCGAAATATCCCGGCACGCGCGGCGAGCGGCTTGCGGATCGTCAAAGCCGGTGAAGATATCGTTGCCATCTATCATATGTGGTGCGAAGCGTGGATCGGCGATCGTTGGATGCCACTTGACCCCTTCGTAGGGTCGATCGGAGTTGGCGTCGACCACATCAAATTCCTGGAAGCGTCGCTAAACGAACCCGACCGACACACTGCGATGCTGCCCGTCCTGCGTTCAATGAACCAACTCACCATCGCCGTCAAAGAGTGAACTTGCCATGACTGTGGGTCGGAAGGGGCCACGATGCGTTGACCATCCACGACTAGCGAATGGTTGGCGAGGCAGATGTTCAAGGTGCTTCGGTTTGCAAGCTTGAACAGTGCGCCCTCGTAAAGCTGGATTCGGATTTTGCCGAGATACAAACTTATCCGCCGAGTGAGCATCTTGCCATTGTTGTATTGCGGCCACGCAGCCAAGCGAAGCCGGCTGTTTTGCAATTGCTGACGCAGTTCATTGCACTGCTATCGGGCGAACCGCTTGAAGGCAACCTTTGGATTCTTCAAGAGAACGGTTTGCACATCCGGTAAGGAGCCTAGGCCGTTGCGTTCGTTTCTAGCTCGTTCGACTCAGCGGGCGCACGATAGACATCGCTTAGTGTTTGCCCTTGATCGTCCTTCCATTCAACCCAACCGTTAGCCGAACGACCCAGTACGACAGCGGCCGCAGTACTAGGCGACGAGAATAGAAAGTCTTGGGTGAAGACATACTCGCCATCGCGTTCTTCCATCACGCCAGCAGCAATCAATCTCTCGCGATGCGGGTTCACGGCATGAGCGCCCGACGGAGCTACTTCCATGCGAGCGCGACTTCCTTCGAAGACTACAAATCCATCTTCCACCAACTCGCCTTTGCCATCGCTACCACCACCTCGCACAAAGAACAGATGCGATGGCGTGCTAGGCTTCACGATTGGTTCGAACACCGGATAGCCCAGTGTTGAGATCAACATCCGCATCGTATCGAAGATGTCGAGTAGCTCAGCAACCATTGGCTCGGTTACGTGAGTCGAGTTCGGTGGCACCTGGCCATTGTCCAACTCGTAGCGACCAACCTCTTTCGCTTGCTGCATACAGTACCATTCCAAGTATCGGATGTGGGCCTGAGTGAAGTTCTGAGACTTCGACACGCAGAAGATCGCCGTCTTCCAAAATGTCTTCGTCTTGTTGTGGGCATCGAACCGCTTACGAGCGTCTTCAGTCTGGCCGATGTAGACTATTGGCTTGGCACCGTCTTCATCCTCACCGAACAGAAAGTAAACGCCAGGGTGATCGAGTTCCCAACGCTGTTTGCCTGCGGCTAATTCGCTGCGAGGGATGAGGACCGCTAATACCAGTCGCGTCGTGATATCCGCGATGCGAATCCCACGCGGTTCACCCGTTGGCAAATAGATCTGGATCGTCTTAGCAATTGCGGAGGTCACCTCAGCCCCTATCGGCAGGAGAAACGTGTCGAGTTAGAATAACGCAGCAGTGCAGGGTTTGCTAGGCTGTTCGGCTAGCTCAGCTTCTGTCGCGGGCCGGAAAGTCAACGAATGTCGAAGCTAACAGATTACCTCCATACTGCTGCGGCTGCCGAGTACATCGGTGTCGCTCAAAATACGCTTCGCAAATGGGCGGCGCGTGGTGACATTCCGATGCACCGGAATCCAGCCAACGGATATCGATTGTTCAAGCGATCTGACTTGGACAAGTTTTTGACGAAGACGGCGGAGCCAATTAGGCCGATGAAGATCAATCATCCAAAGTGACGGTTGCCACAAGCACAGCCCAAGAACTAACAACTGCACAAGTGGTCTCAACAAATGGCTCTCTCGCTAAACAAACCCAAACTCGACAACCTCGCATCCGACATTTGGAAATCGGCCGAGCGGCTAAGGGGAAAGTTCAAGTCCTTCGAGTATCAAAGCGTCATCCTGCCTATCATCGTTATTCGCCGCCTGGAGTGTGTGCTGATTGATTGGCGGAAGCAAAAGGCAGCCGACGTGCTGAAGAATCGGCCCAAGCTCACCGAGAAGGAACTCGCCAAGCTGGTTAAGGAACTTGAGCTAAATCCCAAGCAGTGCCCTTTCTCCAACACCACGGACTGGACGCTCCGCTCGGTCTATGAAGAAGATCACGCACTACTGGAGGAGAACTTCCTCGCTTACATCAACGGTTTCTCAAAAAACGTTGACGACATCATCGAGCACTTCAATTACCGGGCCACGATTGGCCTGATGGTGAAGAACAACCGGCTGGCCCCGATCCTGAACCAATACAAAGAACTCGCGCTCGGCCCCGACCAGCTCTCCGGACTGGAGATGGGTTACATCTACGAGGAGCTGCTCCGGCGGTTCTCGGAACAAAGCGGTGACGAAGCCGGGGAACACTTCACGCCGCGCGAAGTCATCCGGCTGATGGTCGAGTTGCTCGATATCCCCATCCCAGACAAACATCTCTCCATCTACGATCCAGCCAGCGGTACGGGCGGTATGTTGTCCGTGGCGAAGGAGCATCTACTGGAGCGGGCCGATACGGCAGAGGAAAAATCGCGTGTCGAAAAATTCGTCACCGTTCACGGCCAGGAGCTTTCCCCCACGAACTACGCGGTCTCTTGACCATTCGCCGTGTAAAGGAATCCAAGTTGGTCATCTTGCGTCTTGACTATGGAATCTCGGTAAGCAGCGAGCCTGAAGGCAAATATCCTGTGCTCAAGATGGGGAATATCCAGGGCGGAGAAATCGTTTTCTCAAAGATGGAGTTCGTCGATGAAGTTTCCGACGAACTGCTGCTCGAGCACAACGACTTGCTTTACAACCGAACCAATAGCCCGGATCAAGTTGGCAAGGCAGCGTTATTCCTCGGCAAGAAAGGCGACGCCGTCACGTTCGCCTCTTATTTGGTCCGGCTCCGAGTGAATCACCGCATCATTCCGGAGTTTCTGAACTTTGCTGTGAACTGCGGAGGTTTCCTCGCATTTGCTAGGCGTTTGGCTATTCCTTCGGTCCAGCAATCAAATCTCAGTTCGACCCGTTGCGGCAGGCTCCCCATCCCTCTCCCAGACATCGCCGAGCAACGAGCCATCTGCGAGTACCTCAACATAAAAGTGGGCGAGTTGAAACGCGTAGTGACAACCATCGAAGCTCAAATCACCACGCTCACCGCATACCGCAAGTCGCTGATTCACGAATGCGTCACCGGTCAGCGGCGGATTACAGACGCGGATCTGCGAAAGATGAGTGCCGCCGCGATCTTGCCGGCCGATGCGTCTCTCGCAGGAGGAACGAACCCATGAAGCGAGGAACGAAGAAGCCCGTAAGTCGAAAAAAGGAAAGTCAACCCGTGCAACGCCAATCGCGGGCCAAGAAAGTTGCAACCGGCATTGCTGTCCCCGCCCAACCTCTGGCTCTGCTGTCGGACGTCCGCGAACTTATCCAGCAAGCCCGCGAAGGTGTCGCGCGAGCCATCGACTCGGGATTGGTGGCACTCCATTGGCATGTCGGCCGCCGCATTCGACAAGATATCCTGAAGGAGAAACGAGCAGAGTATGGGCAGAAGATTGTGTCCGCATTGGGTACACAATTGAGTGTCGACTTTGGGCGGGGCTTTGACGAGAAATCCTTGCGGCACATGGTCCGTTTCGCAGAGGTTTTTCCTGATGAGCAGATTGTCTCCGCACTGCGG
>JBGSJB010000643.1:0-3131 GCA_041742175.1 Pirellulaceae bacterium | reverse complement strand
GTCCAGGTTAACTTTCGACCGTAACGTTCAAGTCCTTCGCGGCGGCAAAGATCGCCGAGTTCCTTCTCCGTGATGCGGTGAATTACTTCGCGACTGAGCGGCGAGAAAGCGATCACCGCGTCGAGTCGATTGAAGAACTCGGGTCGGAACGCTTTGCGTACGATACTGCGGTAATCGATTCGATTCGCGTCATTAAAACCTAGCGACGAGCCAACACGTGCACCGAGGTTGCTGGTCATCAGTATCACCGTGTTGCGGAACGAAGTGACTCGACCCATGCGATCCGTCATGCGACCTTCGTCGAGAACGCTCAGTAAGATATCAAACACTTCGCCCGAGGCTTTCTCAATCTCGTCCAGCAACAAGACGCTCAACGGCTTTGAACGTATCTGCTGAATCCAACCGGCCGAGTTTCCGTTCGAGTCGTTAAGTAAGCGATGGCCCGCCGACCCGCCCGTATACTCGCTCATGTCCAAACGAACCAGCGGAATTTTTTCGCTGCTGGCACCGAAGAGATACTTTGCAAGTGACTTGGCAAGTTGTGTCTTGCCGACTCCCGTTGGTCCGCATAACAACAAACAACCAAATGGTCGCCGTGGATCCTGAACCGCCGACTTGGCTCGTGTGACCACGCCCGCAACTTCCAAACAAGCTTGATCCTGACCTATCACATCCTTTTCCAAAGTTGCCGCAACCTCTTCTTTGCGAAGCGGCACCGCATCATCAATCAAGGCGATAGGTAGACCAGTTTTTTTCGAAAACTGGTTTAACATCCAAGGTAACGTCCAATTCTTCTCGGCTGTTTGGATGCGACGTTTGCCGGTCAAGTCGTCGATAAACCGCATCGCAGGCCCGGGCGGCGCACTGTGTCGTTGAAACTGTCGGCACAGTCGCGAGAGATGGTGCGGCAGCTCCGCATCGTACTCAACGTCGCTCGATTGCAATCGATTATGCAATGTCATTCGCAGCAACTCGGTCTCATGTTCCATCTGCATCGGCTTCACATGCACCAAAGGCATCAAGTCGACGAGCCCCGGTAACAACCGGCGGCACGCGTCCAGTTCGGTAGGTGTGGCTTCAGCCACCAATCGTAAACTGCCACTGCGCAAGTAAGGAATCATGAATGCGGCTAACGAGTCGCGAGGTTCGGCACCGCCAACGGAAACCAAGTCCAATAGATTTTCGATAACCAAGATGGCATCAATGTCGGCAAGCTCCGCAATGACCGACTCTAAACGCTGTTGCCATTGTCCCAGGTAACGCATTCCTGCAATCAAGCGGCCGCCGCTACTGCACCAGAACATTTGCTTTGTCGAGCCGGTTTGCGATCGCTCCTTGTTCTTCTTCAACTCAGCTCGCTTGGCCTGCTGCATTTCTTTCGCAGCGATCGCGATCAGAGTTGATTTGCCAACACCGGTGTCGCCGACGACCAGGCAGCTTCCTTTGGGAATCGCCGATCGCAACGCGGTGATCACGTCACCACGGGCGCCGGAAGGCAACGTCAAGTTGCGATTGTCGCTGAGCGGCTCAGCGACTTGCGCGAGCACACGGGTCGATACGCCTCCGCTAAGCTTACGAGGCTCCGCTAGTTGCAATCGCATCCAGCGCAGTTCGCTGTGCTCAGGCGGCCACAGCCGATGAATCTGCTGCGGCGTAAGAGTTGCTGTCAGGGATCGCACGGTTTCTGTTAGCATCGTCCGAAACAGACTCGGCTCAGGAATAAACAGAACTTCCGAAAAATCGGGCAACATGCAGTACTGAAGATCGCGCTCATCGAGCAACTCCACGTAACGCACCGGCAGCGAAATGCGCGGACCGGCTGGATAGCGTCGGTCCTTATGAATAACAGCCGGTTGCACCGGAAACGACTTGGTCATCAGCGAAGCGCTCGTCCAAGTTGGCAACGTTGAGATACGATGCTTCTTGACTTCGCGAATCAGATTCCGCTTAAGCATTCGCATGGCCTGCTCGACCGAAACACCTGCCGATTGATGCGATAGACCATCGAGCAACTGAGCGATTGCGATGCCGGGTTTCGGCTGAGCGACGATGACTGGCATGCGCACGAACATTATTGAGCCTCCAACGCATTGGAATCCAAATCGTTCGACTCAATACGCACAGTTCGCAGCTCCGGTGGAATCGGCATGCACTGCAACCACCAGCGACGCACTTTCTCCTGCCCGTGTTCAGGACGCAGCCGACTTTCCATCGTAAAGGACAGCCGACTGCCCGAAATGTAATCGACGATCTCGCTACCGAGCGAACCGCGAATAACATCGCTGGGTAAACTCTGGTGCGGTGCCGATGTCATCGACTTGCTTTCGCATGCCTGTAAAATCATCTCATTCAATTCTCCAGTGCTCGGATTGCCTGCCACAGGGATCGCATGCAGAGACCGCAAGTGCGACGCTTGTTGCTTTACTTGCGTTTGATAAGTTCCCAGCAACGGTCCAAGCACACCGATCAGCGCAATGCCAGAAATTAAATAGTATCCGTGAATCAAATCGTCGCCCGCCACCTCATATTGAAATCGGTTCTTCAAGCAACTAGCTAGCATCGGCAAGAGGCTGGGCGCATCGGTCATGCCATGCAGCATCATGTAATCCATGAAACTCCGGTGATATTCCAACCGGCGTTGATATTCGGCATCAGTCGTTAGCAATTTATATCCGACTAACCAACGATGCGGAGTTAACGCCGCAGAGACCATGGCGTCCGCAAGGATTAAACTGTCCAGCAACTGAGTCGTGAGGTCACGATTCGAAAATTGATCGAACTTTCGATCGTCTTGCCGATCCGAAATGGTCTGTCGCATATCTTCTTCGTCAGTCCAGTCTCGCAAGAATCGTTTGTTGCCATGCACGCGATAACCGACCGCTTTGCGTTTTACAGGCGCTGGGCCAGGGGCGGTATCAAGTCGCGGTTCGCTGCTTTGACTCAGTCGAAAACGAGCTGCTTTCAGCAATTCGGAGCAATGATAGACCTGCTCGCGGAGTGCGTAATACGATGCGTTATGACTGTGCAGCTTTAGCTCTGCGTCCCGCTCGCGGAGTTGATCTGCGATCTCCGCCAACTGAACTTCAAGTCGCGCGTGCAATGTTCTGCCAACGTCGACCAACTGTTCCAAC
>JBGSJB010000642.1:0-16966 GCA_041742175.1 Pirellulaceae bacterium | reverse complement strand
GTCGGAAGCGATTAAGAACGGCACAACCGTGCGCACCGAAGCCGACATGCGCAGCGAACTAGCTAAGAAGCATGTGCTTATGTCCGATCGTCTTGGATTCAATAACACCTATGCGCTTGGCATGCGCGAGTCGACAGCAGAACAGCTCCACATTCACACGATAAGCGACCTTCGCGAACATCCTGAGTTGAAGTTTGCGTTCAGCGATGAGTTTATGGAGCGAAAGGATGGTTGGCGAGCTCTAGCGGAGAAGTACGACTTGCCGCAAAAGAAGATCCGCACCATGGATCACAACTTGGCTTACCGCGGCATTGCCCATGGAGCGATTCAGTTAACGGACCTGTATACGACGGATGCTGAGATCGCGTTTTACAATCTGCGAACGCTCGAGGACGATCTCGGTTACTTCCCGACTTATCATGCAGTGATTCTCATGCGCGACGATCTGCCCACACGTGCTCCCAAAGTAGCCGAATCGATTCTTCGCATGCAGAATCTTATCGAACCGAGCGAAATGGTCGCGATGACCGCCAAAGTGCGACTGGACCGCGAAATGGAATCGAACGTGGCTGCCGGTTACCTGCGCAGTAAATTGAATTTAGAAGTGCCCCTTATCGCAACTTCGCGAAATGCGGAACTCGGTCGCATCGGTACTCGGTTAGCTAAAACAACCTACGAGCACCTGTTCTTGGTGCTCGTCTCGCTGTCCCTAGCCATTGTTGTCGCAGTGCCGCTGGGCATCGCTTCGGCGCGCAGCGAAAATCTTGGCAATACCGTACTTGGCATTGTCGGCGTGATTCAGACATTGCCTTCGATGGCTCTGCTCGTCTTCATGATTCCCATCTTTGGACTTGGACCCGTTCCTGCGATCGCGGCGTTGTTCTTCTACAGTCTTCTACCAATTGTTCGCAACACTTACACCGGACTCACCCAGATACAGTCCGCTATCAAAGAGTCGGCTGAGGTGATCGGTTTGAGCAGTGCCGCCAAGTTGCGACTAGTCGAATTGCCGCTCGCGTTGCCATCGATTTTGGCAGGCATAAAGACCGCCGCAGTCATCAATGTTGGCACTGCCACGATCGGAGCCCTAATCGGTGCGGGTGGATACGGTTCGCCGATCTTAACCGGTATTCGACTCTCCAGCATCTCTTTAATCCTGCAAGGCGCCATCCCCGCCGCCCTCTTAGCCATTGCCGTCCAGTTCGCCTTCGGCTGGGTAGAAAACCGCTTCGTCTCACCCGGCCTGCGCAGTCGATGAGTGTGCTTCATCAGCAAGGAACCTCTACGGTTGGCCAAGTTCGAGTGGCACGCTCTGAGGCTATGCGGCTCTGCGAGGGGCGTGGAGAGGCAATGAAACATCGCACGCCGTCAACAAGCTTAAAGCACAGCAGCACCTCGCTGCTTCGTTGGTCGGATCAGAACACTCGACGCCAATTCATCTCGCACTTCCCACAAAACTCGGGGCGTGCAACCCAAAATCGAAGCCATTCACCGCGAGTCCTCACCCAAATCACGTCTTTCAGAGCAAACCGATTGGATCAACTCCGTTGTCTTATTGCGACTGTCAGCCCGAAGTAGCAACTCTAGAATGCACTCCGAGTGCGTGCGACCGTCCATATCGTCCTTCATACGACTTACGAAAAGGTCAAACCATACTACTGCCAATTCGTCTCGGCTCATTCTTTTGAGCCTTCGCCGTAGTTCTGCTTCGGACAATGCAGCCAAATTCTGCTCGCAGGTCGTTAATTGTTTTGCTGTGTTAATCTTCTCGGCAACGGGCAGCTTTTCTTGTGAAAATACGCGTTGAAGGGCCGCGAGTCCACTGGCGTAGTCTCGGGAGAAATCTGCATAAAGGCGAGAACGCAAGAGCGGTGGTATTTCGCAGTCATCGATCTTAACTGGCAGTATGACGATCGAATCCTTAGACTTTTCTTCCATGAGGGCGTAATCGAGTTCATTCTTCACCCAAGCAGATTCTACAGATGTCCTTGAAAGAACAACAATTAGATAGTCTGACTCGGAAAGAGCCGTATTGATTTTCTGAACGATCGAATCGCCAACCAGTATGTCGCTCTCGTCGAACCATACAGGGATATTCTGAATTTTCAAATCATCGACAAGTTTCCGTACAAACTGCTTGTCCGCACTGCTGTGGCTGATAAAGACCTTAGGCTCGCTCAACTGCTCAGTGGACTCGCGCATAACGACTCTCACAATATTTGAAATTGGAAGCGTTGACTGTTCATATTCTTGATCGCACAGATCGCAGGACAGTATATTACGGTTTTGCTGAGGATCGAGTAGGACATCAGGATGGTTGGGGCAACTGTGTGCTTGAAGCAGTTCAACCACTTCGTGCCGAGCGTATTCCTTCAGCAACTGGTCAATCGTCCGAACTGACTCAAAGACGAAAGAAGCGATGAAGTCAGCGCGGAGCAGTTGCCCAGCGTTGTCGTGTAAAAGTTGGTCAATCTGCTCGATAGCCTCGCGCCATTGCGGCCATTTAGCGGCAATGGTGGCGGACTCGGGATAGAACATGGCGGACTTCGGCTTCTGTGCATTGGTCGTGAATGGAAATACGTTGCTTAGTGGGATAGACGCGCATGTGAATCGTGCGATCAAGCGACTTGCCGTCGGGTTGCCAGTAGAACTGGCCACGTGTGCCGGCGACACGATTGGCTATGGCATTGCGAGCATCTTTGGCAGTTGGATCCGAATAGGCGTCAGTCTTGCGATCAGCGCTGCGGAAATTGATCTCGGTGCGTTTCGTGGTAGTTAGCAAAACATCGCGCCGACTGACTTCCGTAGACTTCTCGAGATTCTTGATCAGGCTATTTAGCGATAACGGCTCGAAACTGGTTACTTCCAAAATGCGTTCGGCATCGGTAAACAACTTGGATTGCAAGACGTCATAGTCGCTGTCTTTGGGCATCCGCGGCATCGCGAGCGCGGCTTCGCAAGTTACTAAATCCCAATCCAAGTAGCAGACCTGCCGCCGCGGCTGAATGCGATAGGCTTTGTAAATGATCGGTTCTTCGTCTTCGTCGAGTGTCTTTGCGAAATAAGCGGGTGCAACTGTGCCATCGGGATGCGGATAGTCCAGCTCAGGAACTCGCATTTCCCATTGACTGCCGTGAACCCAAACCAGACGCATCGATTCTTCAGTCCACAGTATTTGCGATAGCGTTGGCTCTTCGGGTAGCGCGATAGGTCGAGAACTATTGAGCAACGCTTGGAGATCAGCCGCCTTGAGCTGTTTCTTCACGTGGTTAGCGTCTTGCCACTTCGCAGCCAATGATCCGGTCGAGTTGTAGAGCAAAATATGTTGATTTCCCCAGCCTTCGACCTCATCGAGGCGGCTCGCAATTTCATGCGGCGAAAGCAAGTCGTCAGCGAGCGCGGTGAGTATCCGCTTGCGAAGTGTAGCCTTGGTGCCGCTGACAGCGAGCCCGGCGGATGCCAGCAAGTCTTTAACAACTTCAAGTCGGTAAGCGATCAAATACTCGACAGCTCGATCAATCTCATGATTACTTGGCACTACTTCCTCTTGAGGAGCCTCAGCGGGCTCGCGTACAGAGCGTGTTACCACTTGAAGCTTCCTTTGTCTAGCATTTTTCTCGCATCTGCACCGCAAGATGTGCTTCTCCGAAAATTAACCCCAGCGGCTGTTTTTCGGTTCCTGTGGATGGTATCGTGTCCGCGATAACTTTTCCACCGATGGAGATGTTTTATTTCGGAAGACACAGCGAAGAAAAAACGTTGGGATCTACCTTCCGATCTTAAATTTCTTTCAGTTGGTTGAGTATATGAAGTCGCCTCGATTTTAAGGATTGGCAGCCTTGGCACTCTACGCCTTTGATGGGACATGGAACGACTCGCGTGAACCCGATGAACTTCGTGATCTCAAGAAGGACACAAATGTGCATCGTTTTCGAGTTTTGTATCGCGATAAAGTCCAATACTTAGACGGCGTGGGTAGTCGCTTCGGGATGATAGGCAGGATCGTCGGCGGACTAACTGGTGCTGGTGCCGAGAATCGTATCGTCGAGCAGTTCGAATCGCTCCGTGAGAATTTCGAAGCCGACGATACAACCATCGATATCATCGGTTACAGCCGCGGTGCTGCGATCGCTCGCATGTTCGTTCAGCGTATCGAGACACAATACGACAAGCTTGTGCTTGCCGGCGAGCCGCTTTCTAAACCTCCCGAAGTTCGCTTCCTGGGGCTCTTCGACACGGTCGCTTCTTTCGGCATCCCATGGACGGCCAATGAGCGTGACTTCCGGCCAGACATCCCTGAATTTGTCAGCAAGACTTTCCATGCCATGGCCATGGATGAAACTCGCGAGACGTTTGGGATCGAACGATGTTTGGGCAACCGCAGAAAGATCACCGAGGTTTGGTTTCGCGGTAGCCACGGTGACATCGGAGGAAATGCGACGTTCATCAACAAGCTCGGCGAAGAATCGAACCGGCGGCGCTCGGATATTGCTCTCAACTGGATGCTTGCCAAAGCCCATGCCTGCGGTTTACCAGTACCCGATTCCATCGAACTTATCTCGACTGACATTGACGATGCCGAGGCACCGGTGACGCTTCGTAGAGACCCGATCAGCATCGGCAATGTCGGCACCCTTTCACGCCGAATTCACTTGGGTGATCTGGTCCATCACTCCGTTGAAGACTCTGAACTTACGCGAGGGATGGATGGCCGGTTGTTGAGACGGATCGATGTGCCGACACGAATAGAAGACGAGGTGCTTGAGCGAAGCAACGAAGTTCTGTTCTGGATTCCATCCGAGGACAGTCGCAATACTCCAGACAATATCGTGCAATCCGGTAATGATCCAACCAGCGTGAACCCGTCGTTGGTAGAGCTGAGTTCGCGTCGCTATCCGTTTGATGTGTTGCCAGGTCGGACTTGGCGATCTTGGTTGGAGCTATGGACGCTCGAAATGGAAATGGTTGAACCTGAGCGTTTGAACTAATTCTGGGCGCCGCGTGAAGCCGATCGTGCTTTGGCTTGGAATCTCTACGTGGAGTTGAAGACTCGCATCACAATTCAAGATCTAAACGACGATGAAGGAAACGACCTATCAGCGCTCGACAGCGTCTACGACTTGTTTTCCCTTTCCCGCGAGTACATGCACGCGCATGGAGTGCGTTGTGCCAACACTGCCACCCTGATCAACGCCTTCTTGAATCAAAAGGTCCGTCCCTTCACCGCAAAGTGGCACAAGCAATCTATTGATCAGAACTGGAAAGATCATCCCACAGATCCCCATCCCGAATTTCGAAACGACCTCAAGAACCTCCAACCCACCCTCCGCCAACTCGCAGCAGCACTGTCACGTCTAGCGGATGCAAAGCTTTGAGTGGCGAACGATTATTAGACCCGAAAATCCGCTCTAGAAAACCTTTTCCGTTGCCGTAGAAACTTGTGCGCACTCGCGCTGGTTAACCCGAGGGCGAAAGTCAATGCATTCGTCGATGCTTAGTCTGGCTCTATTGCTACTACAACTCAATTTCCACTTTCGAAACCAACGACACTAACATGCATCCCAATGAAGAACTGTTGACACGATTGTTTCGATATCTCACTGAGCATGACCACTGCGGCATGGTAGATTGTTATCACGATGAAGCGACGTTTCGCGACATTGCGTTCACGCTGACCGGCAAGCGGCAGATTCACGCTATGTGGAAGATGGCTTGCTCGGTCAACAAGGTTGGCATCGACAGCGACATCGTGGCGACGGTCTTGGAATTTTCGGCCAACGATTCAACTGGCCGAGCAGTCGTCGTTGACGACTACACATTTCGGGACACCGGAAGAAAGGTCCATAACAAAATTGTCTCGCAGTTTGAGTTTCGCGAGAACAGGATCGTCAAGCAGACGGATGACTGCGATCCCGTTTGTTGGGCACGTCAAGCATTCGGCGGTTTCCAGGGCTTTGTCGCCGGCAACGTCGGCCCCATTCGCCGCCGCAAAGCCATGAGGAAACTCAAGGCCGAGCACCCAGATGCGTTTTGAGCCGGCAGTCGCGTTCGTCCGCAAAGGTGCGAGCAGAGGCGAGGGTGAGCAATGTCGGTTAGTTCATCGAAAACCCCTAACGCAGGGCCCGCTGCTCTTATTTCTCAGGCGTCCTTTTTTTAGCCGCGTGGGCACCCGCGTTAGCATGCCAAACGCGCCACGCGGTTACACGAGATTTGCCAAAGGACTTACACGCACGTGCTTAAACTATGGCAGAACGAACCGAACTGCATCGGCAACGACAAACTGATTCGCACCTTCGGTGTTTAACGTCACCGACGCCAAGCCGTTCGTTAGTACGAACGAACCGAGCAAAACCCATTCGCCACCATTTTGCGTCTGATCAATCACAACGGTAGAAGTTCCACCGTCTCGATTAATTACATAGGTCGCATTAGTGGCTCGCAGCGGATGCGATGTGTAGCGAACGTATACGTCATAGGTTCCGCTTTGCGGTAGCGTCGGTGTCCAGGTTGCTGTTGCGGTTGAGCCGGCCGGCGCCGCGCGATAGTTCGTTCCTATGAAGCCGCCGACGCTACTACTGGTTAGAAACTGCGTCGGATCGCTCACTGCAAATCCTGGTGACGTGTTATCGACAATCACTTCAGCACTAAACGCCTCTGTAACGATAAAGCTGGCGACCGACGGGATATTGGTTATTGGCACGGGGCTAAGATCAGCGAACGAACCGCTGCCGAATACCGCGTCAACAGCACCGGGACTAAAGCTACCTGAGGTGGCGTAGCGATAGGTTGTGCTTGTGCCAACAACCAATTCCCCTGCTCCACTAACAACTACGTCTTCGGCCCCTGGGCCGCTGAGTGTAAATTCGGGAGCATCATCGGTGATCGTGGCCGCATCTAATCCGAACGCTGAATGACTTGTATAAGTTACGTCAAGGTAGTTACGACCATTGATGGTTGTAATCAGGATAGTGGAACCAATGGCTGGGTCGGACAATGTCGCGGAAGGTGCTCCGGTCAATTCGCCGATGCGTACGAATCGAACTGCATCGCCGACCACAATACCGTTTGCATCATCAGCTCGTAAAGTGACACTACCACTGTTTCCTGCGAGAAAATTAAAGGATCCAATCGATTGAAAATTTCCGCCGCCTACTTGTTGGTTCACGCGGGCGATCGTCGTACCAGCTTGTGAATTGACTTCGTAAGCGGCATTGGTGGCCCGAGTGGCACCACCGGTATAATTAACAAATACTTCGTACTGACCTTCTAAATCGATTAGTGGTGTATAGGTCAAACGCCCGGCACCACCAGCGGGGTTGTACAGGTAATCCGTTCCTACATAACCAGGGATTGCTCCGCTCACCGCCCAGGATGCGAATTGCACAGCATCGGGATTATCCAATTGGATTCTGACTACGCCGTCACTGACCATAAATGATTCTGTCTCTGCTATGTTGAGGTTGTTTGCCGTATCGGCAAACGATCCAGAGACGAAATGAACGTTCACAAGTCCTTGGGAGAACGAGCCCGTAAATGAGTAGTTATAGGTCGTACCGGAAACCAGCACACCGGTTCCACTTACAGCGGTAACGCCAGCGGCACCGGGGCCCGACAGCGTGAACTCCGCTGCTGCATCGGTAATGGTAGCGGCATTTAATCCAATTTGGGAAGCGAAAGTAACGCTAATTATGCCTATGCCGTTGATCGATGCTATTGAAACAGTTGAACCATCGGCAGGCGAATCGAGGTCAGCGGAAGGAACCGGGGCGAGTTCGCCGACCCGGACGAACCGTACCGCGTCGGCAACTACAAAACCGTCTGCTCCCTGCGCGGAAATGATAACTTGTCCCTGGCTGCCAGCCGAGAAATTAAACATGCCCAAGGATTGAAAGCCACTGCCTGTTCTCTGATCCTTCGTGAGAACCGTCACTCCATTGTTATGTGCAACCCGCACCTGTGCATTGCTGGCTCGATTAATGTGTGCCGTCTGCGATGCAAAAACCTCGTACAGACCGTCTTGTCCTAAGATTGGTGTGAATGTCGCTGTCGCATTCGTACCGCCCCGTGCGAACCGATAATTGGCTCCCTCGAATCCAGGGACCGATGCACTGGCTCCCCAACCAGGACTCAGTGCTACGCCAGCGCCCTCTGTATCAAGTTCTAATTCCTCGGCAACGTCGATAACTAAAACGTTTACTGTCTGATCCGACAAGTTATCAAAGGCATCGTCAGACAAAGTATCATTCACTGAGATCGTAACCAACGTGTTTTGATTACCATCAGCGATGTTGTCGATCACACCGTTGACAGTCACGACTTGTGGGACATTCCAGTTTGCATTTGTGAATGTCACTGTGGATGGAGAGACGGTCGCTTCGCCAGTATCGCCGCTGGCAACATTGAACACAACATCCGAAGATGGTTGACTATCAAGGACAATGGAGAATGTATCAGTCGTTGCGGCGGCAGTACCGTTCTCGGCAACAGAGGTATCGCCATTCGTTTCGGTAACCGTGAATGATCCGGTTTGAAATAAATCTGCAATGACGCTGGAGATGTCGTCCAGTTTCCAAGCGCCACGACCGAGCGTTCCCACGACCAACACATCATCGGTCGCATCAACCTCCATATCGTAGGTGATGATGTTTGGCAGCCCGGTGCCTAGATCAACCCATGTGGTCAGCGCCGAAGTGGCGGCAGCAAAAACGCCTGCATTTGTGCCCACCAAAACTGCATCAGTCACGGCCGAGGTCACATAAGCAACGGACCATAATTGGCTTGCCAACGACAGCAAGTTGCCTGTAATGTCGGACCAATTGGCACCGACATTTGTAGTTGAGAAGACTTGATTGTTATCGATTACGAATGCGTTGGCCCAATCGCGGCTGTTGACTGCGAGATCACGAATTTCGGCGGTTGTTGGGTCGCTGGCCGTTGCCACTACGCTGCCGGTTCCTGCGGTTCTGACGAAAACGTCACTGCCTCTGGCGGCCCAAACCAAATCCGGATTGGCCACGTTGTTTTTGGTTCCACCGTACGAAATTGCGTTAGCTGAAACACTGTTGGCGCCCAAGGTGGTGCCAATCGCTGTGATCGTTGCTCCTGAGTTGAGTGATTCGTAAAGGCCATTCGCGCCCTGAATCAAAAGCCTTCCTCCAGCGACTGAATTGGTTTCCAGCGGCGTGCGAAATGCGCCCACCAAGGCGGCGCTTCCATTAATAGGGGTCAAAGCCGGAAAGGATGTCGATACCAATCCACCACTCGAATTCCAAACGGTCTGTCGAAAGCCTCCCAGATTCTGAAAGCTCGTATAGCGAACCGATTGGTTGCTGCCAGCCAACTGGATATTGTCGACGGCCACGTCGCCACCATCTGCGGTGGACAAGGAGACCCATTCGGCAGCATTTTCAAAGGGCTGATAGGTTGTTCCTGTGTCTTGATTTCCTGTGAATGCGACGTTGCTTAATGAGTCCCAAGCCACATCATGCGCTTCGGTCATTTGCAAATCGCCAATCATCGAAAACCAGTCGCCAGTATTGTTTTGTGGTGAAGTACGACGATAGACGCCGCCATCATCGACTTCGAGCAAATTGCCATTCACGTCAAAAGCCATTTCGCGCGAGTCAGCGTGTGGGGAGCTGTTGGATGCAGTGCCACCTCCCGCTGCGCCGAGATTGTTGCGGTGCGTAAGATGCACAAACTGACTGCCCGCTGGCTGGCTGGCGTCACCTCTGAAAAGCCTGCCCGTGAAATCGTTCGCGCCGATTGAGTTCGGGAAAGAGCCTGTGTCGCCATTCGAGCGTGGCTGGCGGTCTCCACCGACGTAGACGAGGTTTGCGTTATTGGGATCAGCCACAATGGCGAAGTGGATCGCACCTTGACCACCCGCAATACCTTCAGGAGCACCGGATGTTGGCCCTTTTCCACCACTTGGGTTCAAGCCTACGTCGGTCCCGTTCTCATTGGTGCTTGGGCTATCCATCTGGACCCATGTGTTGCCGCCGTTGGGTGAGCGAAACAAGCCCGCAAACGCCCCCGCGTTGATGATGGCAGCGTAAACCTCGTTGCTCCGACCAACTGCAAGTTCTAGATTGCTAGTGTTATTGGTGATCAGAGTTTGTATCGCAGGGGTACTAACTCGAGTCCATGTTGCACCGGAGTTGGTTGACTTGAAAATGCCATTCACAGCTCCAACTAGATCTGAGAACACAGTGGAAGTGTAGAGCGTGGTTGGGGTCACCGGATCGGTAACAAGATCATAACTCACACCGCCAGGAAGGCCGGTTGTCGCTCCGTTTGAAACCGAAACCTGCGAAAAGCTTACTCCGCCATCAGTGCTGCGGAAAATCCCAATGTTGTTAAATGAAAAATTATCAGCGACGTTGACTGATACGACAACGGTGTTGCCGTTGGCATGGATTCCCGAAATATTCTTTCCTCGCAAGACGCCGCCGCCATCAACAACTTGCCATGTCTGCCCGCCATCGGTCGTTCGCATCAGACCACGACGTTCATTTCCGATGCGAGCGAAACTGCTGTACTGACCATTCCCAGCATAAATAGTATTGAATGTGGGATCGCCTAAATCGAAGGTCAGGGCGCCGATCGATTGAGAAGGCAAGCTATCCGTCAACGGTGTCCAATTGGGTGATGCAGCGGTTGCATTGGTTGTCTTCCATACTCCACCGTTCGTGCCCCCGATGTACACGATGTTCGCATCAGTTGGATGAGCCAATATTGTATGGATGGCCCCAGTAACAGGTCGATTTGCGATTCCTTCGACTTGACCATTGGTTGCTCCAAAGGGGCCTAGTGGACTCCATAACCCAGCAGTAACTGCGATTCGATAATCTTCAACTTCACCATCTGCAGCGGATCCGGTAACGCTCAGGTTACTCGCCGTACTAAGGCGAAAACGCCCGAACGTATTGCCGAGCGCTGCACCGCCAGGAACTGAAACGACCAGTGAATTCACGCCAGCCGCCAAAGCCTGATTCGTGAAGATCTGCTCGCCCGAATCGCTCCAGTCACCATCTGCATTCCAGTCTACCCATGCATTGAGTAAGCCACCTGCCTGCGATGCTATGACTTCAATCGATTCACTTTGGCCAAGAGCAAACCCACCCTGAAAAACAACACCGTCATCATCTGGTCCGTCGCCCAAGGCGTCAGCGCTGTGAACGCCATCCGAGTCCAAGTCGACTTGGGTGCCTAGGAATAAGGTACTAGCCGCGTGTCTTGCTCCGTTTTCGGCGAGCGTGACAGGGTAGCCTATAGGGGCGTCGCCGAAATCGTGCGTCGGAATACTATCAAGCGTCACGGAGTCGATGCGCCAGCCTACTTCGTTCACAGAAGAATCAGAACCCATTCGCCAGCGAAGGGCTACGTTTTGATTGAACGCAGACACTGGCAGGTTGACGGTCGTTGATATGTAACCACCTGAATCTCCATGCCATGCTTGTCGGCCTGCTAATGGGTTCGACGAATTGCTCAATCCACTCACATAACCTCCTGTCACGAAGCTGCCGCCCGCCGCCAAGATATCCGCGAATGCTCCCCCGTTGACCGAGATTTCGAGCACTCCGCCATCCCAGTCCTGCTCGGTGTCATAAGAGTTGCGGAAGCTTAAAAGAGGTGTTGTCGGAGAGAGAACAAAACTCGGTGACGTTAGAATGCTGTCACTGGTCGTATCAACGTTTGCAACGAATGCATGATTTGGTGAACTGTGGCTCCCCGTCGCGACGGTCGACCAGGCATTAGTGCTCGTCGTCTGTGCCCAGTTCGCTGGAAGGTTTGGTGCAACGACTCCATCGAAGTTCTCAAACACGGCCAACAGACGACGGTCTTCTAATTGCTCGAACGAACTGATCAACGATCGCTTTCTGCGAGTCGCTTGCGGGCCGAGAATGCGTTTGAGTAATTTCGAAGCGGATCTTGCAGTTTTCATGGTGCCAAGTCTCATAAGCAAGGAGGCGAACAACTCGTGGAGATTTAGCCGACGCGATCACCCGATGTGCGGTTGAGTCATCTTGAAAATACGCAACAATCCTTTCCGGCGCGGTTCAAACTAGTCTATGCGTCTACGAAAAACTAGAGTCTGGACGAAGAGAAATGCGTTAAAGCGGGTGGTTCCTGTCGGCTAACCACCAAAGCCGTTTTCGAGCAGGTCATCGAAGTTGCCTATCTCTTTTGGCCCGTAGTGCTGACGTTTTTTTACAAAACGGGTGGATGGCAAGGCGTTGCCCAGGTAGTGTGGTGAGGCGATCCGGCATTTCGATAATCGGTTAACTAACCGTTCAAGCAACGCCGCGTTGCCTCATTCCATCTGTTCAAATGCGTTCACATATCTCGTTAGAGTGTGGTAAAACATTCGATGCAGTAGAAGTTCTGTCAGTAGACCTAAGCGATTTTAACTATCCAATCTTCGCATAGCAGAAAGGCAATTGTGCACAATCCCTATGCGCCACCGGAAACGGCACCATCCGCTTCAAGCGTTAGACCACCCGCTAAGAATCAGTCCATGCCGATGATCCCCGCACTCATTGGGCTCTTCACTTATGGGTCTTCGTCTCCGTATGCACTCGTCCTTTGCGTCGAGCATTATTTGCGTCCGAACTCGCGTCCGATACCTTGGACAATTCACGTCGCGACGGTACTTGCGATCTTCGGAACTATGGCTTGGTTCGCATTTGCTATCCTTTGCTCCTCGCCGGTATTCGACTTGTTTAAAGGCGAACCGGCTTCGATTTATACTCAGCTTGGGCTAATGGTTTGGCTTGCAACGTTCGCGTTTTTCATTTGGATGATCTGGCGCATCGCTCGTTTTCGTCGTCAGCCAACTAATCCTTGACTGCACGCGCAGCTCGAAGTTAGCAGTTGGTCGATTCGTTGTTCAGCATCGCCTTGAAGCTGTCCCGGCATCTGTGCTGGTTGATGATCGCGTCAAGATGTACCTCAGTATGAGCGATGATTCGTGGAATCAATTCGTAAACGATATCGATATGCAGCGCCGTTCGACACGAGAAGAGGCCTACAGGCTCATGCGTAAAATGCTTGATTCTCTTGCAGATAGGATTGGAAAGGAAAAAGGAAATCGACTTCGATATCTATTTTATCTATTTTCGGGAGTTTGGTAGGCTGACCAACTGGTAAGGGAATCGACAGTAGCGAGCGTCACGAAGGCGATCAGGGAATTTCTTACCGCTTGACGGTGATTCAGGCCGCAATTCGCACTGCGTGCAGGCGCAAACGCAGTTAGCTGTGTTTGCGCATCGAAACCATCGACAGCCAACCGGCGAGCCGCGGGGGCGTACAAGGTGCCTGTCCTTGTAGGGAGTCTTGGGGAGTCCCTTATTCCATCCGTCGCTCGATGCGGCTCTTTATTTCATCGATTGCCGCCGCGACGTCAGCAGATTTTCCTTCCCACTTTGCGTGAACCGTATTCCCCTCACGTTCGATAGAGGGCTTGTTCTCCTGCAGTTGCTTAATCGCTTTCGAATCCGCCGCCCAAACGTTTCCCAACGCAACCAAGCCCTCCACTCCGTTCTTCATCTGCTCCGCAACTTCCTCGGTATTAGCAGTGAGGGTCAACTCTTCAAAGACCTTTCCGTCGCGTTCGCCGATCGACCACATCACAAACGAATGTTGACGAAGGACTGGGAACAAGCCTTCACTGCGATTGATCTTGTCAAGTTCTATAGCGGAACCGTAGAAGAAAGCGTCTTTCGGCATCTTTGCAACCAACTTCGAGTCTTTGCCCTCCAGTGACTGGCCGTCACCCTTCACCAATTTCGCAACCGCTTTAGCTCGCTCGAGCGTGGGCGCAAAGACCATGGTTGTGTCGTCCGCAAGCGCCGCAGTCACCGTGGTGTCTGCATAGATTCCCTCTTTGCCGGCAGCTTCCTTATTGGATTCCGCACGGCCGGACTTTCGATGTTCCTGCATCATGTTCTTCTCAACATCCCAGGTATAAAAGGTGCAATCTTGCGATTCGGTCTTTTTCACATCCACTTTCGAGCTGAATTGCTCTTCGACCTTCTTGCGGTCAAACTTGGCACACACGATTCCAGCGCCTTGATGCCGATCATAGCTTTCGCCGAACAAAGTCACACTGTGTAGTTCCTGTTTGGGGTCGACACCTAGTTTCGATTCCATCCAAGCCCTGATTTCGTTAATCTTTTCACTCTGTTGGTCACGGACTAGCTTCATCAGTTGCGTTTCGCTAAGTGCGTCGTGATCAATATGGACAACCCATTTGGCTTCTTGCGGGATCTTGGCTGGATCCATTTGTTTAGCGCGGGAAGTTCCGGCAATCGCTGTTACGCAAACGATTGTAAGCATGCATGTTGGAAGAGAAAATTTCATTGTCCACCCCTAGTTCTCTGTTGCAGTTAAGTGAGCATGGTTGCCCTGCGCGTCCATGCTTTGTGAAAAACTTTTGCGAAAGTTTTGCAAACTGCATACCGTCGCCGTTACGTAGCAGCGGTCCGAGGAAACGATCCGCTGCACGTTAGTTTTTGCTCACGGTCGGTCCATGGTCGGTGACGAGCGAGTGCTACCTCTCGCAACACTCTGTAGTCTTGGAGAACAATCGGTGACCGCCGCGCGCTTTATCAACACGCAGCCGAACCGTCATCGCATTAGCGCCCGCAATTACATTGCCTGCCCTTGTAGGCTTGCTTGTATTGACCAACCATGAAAGCATTTCAACGAACCCAAGCGATCGCGATTCCTTGAGCTTAGGCGGCGCGGTTGCCACGGCGTTGCGTTAGTTTTGGCGATCTACTCTGAAAGAGTTTCGTCTTATAGCCCCGGGTTGCGAGCGGCAGCGAGCTACCCGGGGAATTGAAACGCATTGCGGGCTTACCTCGAAGAGGTTTCGTCACAGGTCATGACGCAACCCCCTTGGGGTAAAAATGCGCTATCGCAGCGCTCCCAGGGTAGCTCGCTTACGCTCGCAACCCTGGGCTATAAGACGCAGCCCCGTTGGGGCAGTTGCTTGTTAGTAAACTGTAGGACGCAGCCCCGTGGGTGCAGTTGGCCGGCGGCGCGGTTGCCACGGCGTTGCGTCAGCAGCGCTTCCAGGGTAGCTCGCTTACGCTCGCAACCCAGGGCGATAATACGCAGCCCTGTTGGGGCAGTTGCTTGTTAGTAAACTGCAGGACGCAGCCCCGTTGGGGCAGTTGCTGTTAGTAAGCCGTAAGACGCAGCCCCGTGGTATAGGATGGGCTTCCTTCCCAGCACGTCTTACAGCTTGGAATAAGCTTGCGACCGGCGTTTCGGGAACTTGCACGGGCCAGGAGGCCCGTGCTACCTTTGTGATGCGCAGCAAATTTCTAAGGGGTTCGGGGCGACGCTTGCTTCTACTGGGTTTGCGTCGCAGTCTGCTGCCGATTCGGTGAATTTCGGGCCGCTTTCACGGTCGTTGACGAGTCAGGCGGCTCAGTCGAGAATCTACAGACCAAATCGAGCGTGATTTGGCCGACCGATGCCGAGATTACTTGAAATAACTGCCACTATGAACATCTTAGCTAACCAAGACCCCGATATCGCCGCTGCTATGGACGCTGAGTACCTGCGTCAGCAAGATGGGCTCGAAATGATTGCCAGCGAGAACTACACTTCGCCCGCTGTAATGCAAGCGGTCGGAAGTGTGCTGACGAACAAATACGCTGAGGGTTATCCAGGGCGGCGTTATTATGGCGGGTGCGAACACGTCGACACGATCGAACGGATAGCGATCGAGCGTGTTTGCCAACTGTTCGGTGCTGAAGCGGCTAACGTGCAACCGCACAGCGGATCGCAGGCGAACATGGCGGTCTACTTGTCGTGTTTGCAACCTGGTGACACGGTGCTCGGGTTGGATCTCGCTCAAGGTGGGCATCTGACGCACGGTATGCACTTGAATATTTCCGGCAAGCTGTATCGCTTTATTCCTTACGGCGTCGATCCGAAAACGCATCGCATCGATTTCGATCAAGTTGCGAAGTTGGCTCAAGAACACAAGCCGAAGTTGATTGTGGCGGGCGCGAGCGCTTACCCTCGCGAGATTCCACACGCTCGGTTCGCTCAGATCGCAAAAGAAGTCGGCGCGAAGTTGCTGGTCGACATGGCTCACTACGCTGGCTTGGTTGCCGCTGGCGTTCACGATAATCCGTTGCCGGTGGCTGACTACGTCACTTCGACGACACATAAGACCTTGCGCGGGCCACGGTCCGGAATCGTGCTCTGCAAACAAGAGCATATCAAGTCGATCAATAGCGCCGTCTTCCCCGGATTGCAAGGTGGTCCGCTGATGCACGTTGTGGCTGGTAAAGCGGTCTGTTTCGGCGAAGCACTCACTGATGACTTCCGACGTTATGGTGCGGCGGTTGTCGAGAACGCGAAAACTCTAGCGGGGTGCCTTTCCAGTGCTGGTTTGCGGTTGATCAGTGGCGGTACGGACAATCACTTGATGTTGGTTGACGTGACCAGCATCGGTTTGGGCGGCAAACAAGCTGAGAAGTCGCTGGATGCTTGCGGTATCACAGTCAACATGAACATGATTCCGTTTGATACGCGCAAGCCGATGGATCCGAGCGGCATTCGCATCGGCACTCCAGCTCTTACAACTCGCGGCATGGGCGTGGCCGAAATGAAGCAGGTTGGAAACTGGATCTCGCAAGCATTGCGGAACTCGGACGATGTCAAACTGCATGCGTCGATTCGTGATGAAGTGCGCAGTATGTGCCTGAGTTTCCCGGTCCCGGCTGCCGCGCTTGAGAATGTATGATTGAAGTGCGGGAGTCGCAGGGATTTGCAACGAGTATCGAATTGGGAAAAGCCGTGAGTGGAAATAGTCGCATTCTGATTGCTGATGATAACGCAGCCAATCGCGAGTTGCTGGAAGCTTACTTGGCGCAGGTTGAATGCGACATCGAGCTGGCGGTCGATGGACAAGACACGCTGGACAAAGCGATCGCCTTCA
>JBGSJB010000641.1:0-2046 GCA_041742175.1 Pirellulaceae bacterium | reverse complement strand
TTGCGAGTGCGACCGCTTTACGATCAAACCGATATTCAAGTCACCGTGCGCGCCAACGGCAAACCTCAAGCGGGCTGCGCCGTCTACGATCGCGATATTGAAACCGAAAAATTCACTTTGCTTGGGAAGACCGATTGGCGCGGGCGTTTCACAATTCCGTCGCCGAATCGAAATGCGGTGATCCTGCCCGAAGCGATTCGAGTGCAGAAGGAAGCAGCCGAGAAAAAAGCGAAAGAGGCCGCGGACCTCGCCGCAGCTAACGCGACCGCCGCTGCAGAACCGAATGAAGAATCGGAGGAGGGTTCGGACGATGAACCATCGACAGAGGATGCCGTGGCGGCCAAGCAACCCGCGCCTGCGCCCGCAGACGTTCCCGTCGCGCCCCCAGAACCATTCAACATCGAAGGCAAAACGATCGCACTCAGGCAACCGCTTATTCAGCTTTATGTGAAAAGTGGCGACGTCGTACTGGCTCGCTTGCCCGTCGTGCCTGGAATCAGTCCGCTTGAGAAAGCGGAACTGGCCGACGACTCGCGTCGCTTGGAAGCGGAAGCGTTCATGCGCGGCTTCCAAGGCGAAATTCTCGACCTGATTGGACTTCGCGCACTGCTTTCATCTCGCATCAATCGGTTAGTAGCTCAAAACAAAATGAAGGAAGCGGAGAAAGTGCTGGTCGAGTTGCGATCACTTAACGACTACAGCGCCATGGTTGAAGGGCTCGACCGCTTGCAACGCAAAGTGCTCGATGAATCGACCGGTCCCATCACGCTCGGTGCAAAATCGCGCATCGACCGCCTGTTCCAATCGACTCGTGAAATGATGCAGAAATTCTTGCAGAACGATCTAGTGCGCGACGCGGAAACTACTTTCAGCAAAGGGCCAGTCGAAGAAGAGGTTTCGACGACTGAATCCTAGGAACTCGCTGGTCGTGGCTCGCGACGCGACGTTAACCGCGCCCAATCAACGTCGCCGATTCCTCGATAGCATCCGCCCAATCTGCATCTACGGTATCAATCACTGCGTCATCTATCATGATGAGCACGCGTTTCGAACCTAACAATCCTTGGGGACTCAGACTGTAGTAACGATCGAGGTAATTCGGAAACTGATAACAAGTCTCCAACAACCGCTCGACGCATTCGCTCGTCACACACGTTGGATCGCCAGTTGGTTCGAGCACAATCTGCAAAGTGGAATGCGGACTATCTTGCAGGACCTGGGAAATCACCGATTGCATCGTATCCACATGAGCTGGCAACTCATCGGCTGTAAACCACAAGGTCAACGCCTGAGCTCGCTTTGATGCAGCAGGCAATTCATCAATCGCCTCGTCCAAGTCGATGCTCACACACTCGACCAGCTCGTTCGACGTTTCGAAACGAAGTTTGGGTTCCGGAAACGGATCCCACTCGGTATCGAAAACTTCTTGCGCGTCAGCCATCAGTTCATACAGATCGCTCGTCTTGAGCGTTGGCGTCTCGAGCACGTAGTAAGGCGGTCGCGATTGAAACTGCAGTCCGAGCTGCTCCGCTTCGGAGCGAAACGCAGTGCCGGGCAGGATCGCCAAATTAAACACCTGAGTCGAAGTGAACAACTTGCTAGAAGAAAGATAATCGAAACCGCGGCGCACAGAGTTCAACGTGTCGCCCGGCAATCCGATGATCAAATCAACTTTCACGCGAATCCCAGCGTCCATTAAAGCCGACACGCCTCGCTCAAACGCTTTCATGTTGTTGCGTCGATCCATCAAATCTTGAGTCGCGGGATCGACCGACTGCAAACCAATCTCAACTTCGGTGAAGTTCGCTGCACGCAGTAGCTTGGCGGTCTCCGGTTTAATTCCTTCGGCACGCAGCTCACCGAAGTACGTAAAGCGTTGGTCCGGGTTCTCGCGCGCCAGCAACTTCAAGAAGCCATCAAAGTCACGTCGTTGATTCAACGTGGGGTCAAGCAAAATGACTTCGGTGACGTCCGCATCGCGCGCATGCTGCAGGTTGGCAACGATCTTTTCTTCGGAAACAAAATAGAGCGAATCGTAACTCTTCG
>JBGSJB010000640.1:0-3505 GCA_041742175.1 Pirellulaceae bacterium | reverse complement strand
CCGATGGGGGTTCACACTGGCGACTCGATCACGGTTGCACCTGCGCAGACTTTGACTGACAAAGAATATCAACGCATGCGTAACGCATCGCTGGCGGTGATTCGCGAGATCGGCGTGGAGACAGGTGGCTCGAATATCCAGTTTGCGATCGAGCCGACGACTGGTCGCATGATCGTCATCGAAATGAATCCGCGAGTGAGCCGTTCGAGTGCGCTTGCCAGCAAAGCGACCGGTTTTCCCATCGCAAAGATTGCAGCCAAGCTCGCGATCGGCTATCGACTTTGGGAATTGCCGAACGATATTACACGCAAGACGAAAGCCTGCTTCGAACCAACCATCGATTACGTGGTCACCAAGATCCCGCGTTTCGCCTTCGAGAAATTCCCAGAAGCCGATACGACGCTGACGACTCAGATGAAGAGCGTTGGTGAGACGATGGCGATCGGTCGAACTTTCAAAGAATCATTTCAGAAAGCTCTTCGCGGGTTGGAAGTCGGCGCGTTCGGATTCGGTTCCGACTCAAAGGATCTGTGGGGTACAGATCGCCAGCCCAGCGAAGATGAGATTCGAAGTAAGCTCGCGCGTCCAAATCCCGAACGTGTTTGGCATTTGCGCTACGCGCTGAAAAGCGGCATGACGATCGATGAAATCTATAGCATCACCGCCATCGATCGCTGGTTCTTGGATCACTTGGCCGAAATCGTAGAGATGGAAGATCACTTGCGCAGCATCGGTTCGCTGAACGCAATGACTCCCGATACGATGCGGATGGCAAAGCAAAACGGATTTTCTGATCGGCAATTAGCCACGATGCTGTCGAGCGACGAGATTGAAGTTCGCACATGGCGAAAGTCACACGGTATTGTTGCGACTTACAAATCGGTCGATACCTGCGCGGCTGAGTTCGAAGCCTACACGCCTTACTACTACAGCACCTACGAAACTGAAGACGAATCGCCACCAAAATCACCTGACAAGAAACGCGTAATCATTCTCGGCGGCGGACCCAATCGCATCGGTCAAGGAATTGAATTCGATTATTGCTGTTGCCACGCTAGTTTTGCGCTGCGTGAACTGGGTATCGAATCGATCATGGTCAACAGCAACCCGGAAACGGTCAGCACGGATTACGACACGAGCGACCTGTTGTTCTTCGAACCGCTGACAACCGAAGATGTGTTGAATATTTGTGATCGCGTGCAACCTGATGGAGTCATCGTTCAATTCGGCGGTCAGACACCGCTTAACTTGGCTCGCGCACTCGCATCGGCTGGCGTTCCGATTATCGGAACCAGCGTCGATACGATCGAAGCGGCTGAGGATCGCGAAAAGTTCCAAGTCTTACTGAACGAACTTGGCCTGAAGCAACCGGGCAATGCCATCGCCCGCACAATGGCGCAGGCTCGCGTCGAAGTGCAAAAAGTTGGCTATCCGGCGCTCGTTCGTCCCAGTTTCGTATTGGGCGGCCGCGCGATGGAAATCTGCTACGACAACGCTCAATTCGAACGTTATGTCGCAGAAGCGTTTGTGGTCGCGCAAGGTCAACCGGTGTTGATCGACAGCTTCCTTGAAGATGCCATCGAAGTCGACGTCGACGCGCTGTGCGATGGCACAGACGCAGTCGTGATGGGAATCATGGAACACATCGAAGAAGCAGGTGTTCACTCGGGCGATTCCGCTTGCGTGATTCCTCCCTACAGTTTGCCTGCGGAAGTGGTGCAGGAGATCCGCGAAGCGACTTGGGCGATGGCAAAGCGTCTGCGAGTGATCGGGCTGATGAATGTTCAGTTCGCAGTAAAAGCAGTCGATGACAAGATGGTTGTGTATGTCTTGGAAGTTAATCCACGCGCCAGTCGCACAGTGCCCTTCGTGGCGAAAGCGACCGGCGTCCATGTTGCGAAGTTAGCTGCGAAAGTCATGACCGGCGTGACGCTTGCCGAGTTAGGTATCACCAGCGAACCGGTTCCGGCGCGCGTATCGATCAAAGAAAGCGTCTTTCCATTCCGAAAGTTCGTTGGCGTCGATATCGTGCTCGGCCCCGAAATGCGCAGCACCGGCGAAGTGATGGGCGTCAGCGATACATTCTCGATCGCATTTGCCAAGAGTCAACTTGCAGCTGGCGTGGTGCTTCCCACCTCCGGCAATGTTTTCGTCAGCATCAGCTCGCGCCAAAAAAGCGGTGTTACCGACATCGCGCGGCGACTTCACGCGATGGGCTTTACGCTGCTCGCGACGCCTGGAACGGCTGACGTAATCGCTGAGTCCGAAATACCGGTGAAACGCGTGCAGAAAATCGGTCACGGCAATCCAAACATCATCGACTACATGAAGAACGAAGACGTGTCGCTGATTATCAACACACCTAGCGGCAAAGGCGCTCGAACGGATGAGGGAAGAATCCGCGCGATGGCTGTCCAGATCGGCGTGCCTTGCATCACAACTTTGGCGGCCGCAACCGCTGCAGTGAAAGCGATGGAAGCGTTGCTGACTGACGACTTGACTGTCGAAGCACTCCAAGATCGCTTTTAAGCTGAAATGGGAATCTGTTCGATTTTCTCATGATCAGATTGTTCCAGTAGTCTGAGTCCAATCGCATCTTCGACAACGAAAGGTTCAAGCATGAACTCGGAACAGTCTCAGGTTATCCAGGAATGTGCACTCGGAGCTTTAAACGGAGCGCTAACGTTCCCCGAAATTATCGAAAAACTAGCGTCCATCGGCATAGAACGTTATCACG
Organism: Pirellulaceae bacterium; assembly: GCA_041742175.1. Lineage (GTDB taxonomy): Bacteria > Planctomycetota > Planctomycetia > Pirellulales > Pirellulaceae > Aureliella. The sequence continues at coordinate 768 of JBGSJB010000640.1, read as the reverse complement.
CAGACTATCCACGACAAGAGATCACTTACTACACGTCAGGCAACGAGTCGTTGGTTGTTAGCACGCCACATCCGCTCCACCCAATTGCGAAAGAGTTTTCAGGTGCTAGTGTTGAGGCTGCGGTGCGTCAAAGTCAGCGAAATGAACACAGCTACCTGGACGTCATTCGCAAAACAACTGCGGCGGGGTGCGTTGGTTACTTTGTCCAAATCACCGGTCGACGCGTCATTTACTTTGGTCGAGACGGAGATTCGCATACGGAACACTTTCCAGCGCCGAGCCTCACGTAGGTTTTAAAACGATCGCTGCATGACCGGGAATGTGCCAGTTGGAAGTGTTCAACAGCGCAGTACCGCTGCCTCCGTACTGCGGATCTTCGCTCGAGAACATAATCTGCCACTGCATATTGGAAACCGGTGCGATCAGTGGCTCAGCAGAGGGGCGCCAATGCAGATCGCGTGCGAGATTGACGAGCAACAATCGATCGTTGTGCGATTCCTCGGCTTCATTGTGCCATCGTAAAATGAAACAATCTTGAGTAATAATCGCTCCTTGAATCATGTGTTTGTCTTGCTGCGAAAAAGTTGGGTCATGTCGTCGCATTCGCAATAGATCCCGGTGCAGTAATACATCCGGCAGATCCTCTCGATACGCCGACCAATCTAGCTTGCATGCTTGGAAGGTTGTGTGATCCGATGGATCAGGCAGTGCAATCGGCTGGCCCGCACCACCTGCGATTCGCGGGAATTGTCGCAGTGCTTCCCAACG
>JBGSJB010000639.1:0-3131 GCA_041742175.1 Pirellulaceae bacterium | reverse complement strand
GCTCGGTGGGCTTTCGTTGAGCATGGCGGGTGTGGTAGCGGCAACGGCAGCGCTAGAGGATCAAGAGCACATTCAAACGACTCGCGATTTGAACCTTAAGATTCATGAAACATGGAAACGCGAGTTTCCGCGCTTGGGTTGGAAAATGACGCCGAGCGATGCGTGCTTTGGTTGGGTGGATGTGGGGCAGGACTGCCGCGAGTTGGTAACGTTTCTTGCCGGTCGCAATGTTCTCATTAGTGGCGGAGGGCGGTGGGATCTGCCAAACTTCGTACGGATCTCGATCGGAACCGAAGAGGAGAACGAGCGATTGATAGCTTGCGCGCGGGCCTTCCGGTCGGTTTAAAGATGGCTGGCGGGGTTAAGTGCTAAACACGCTTAAACAGGTGAAACGCGGAGGGGGCTTGTTTATGGCGTTGAGATTTTGAGGCTTGTTGAGCACAATGGAGCCATCTGCCGATCGCTCTCGCGGCTGAAGCTGGTTGCCGGGCTGGCTCTCGAATCCGAATTTCCTCCTCTGAGCACTGAAATCCATGCCGATCAAACTGAAATGCTCATGCGGTCAAGCACTCAGCGTTCCCGACAATCTCGCCGGTAAGACGGGAAAATGCCCCAAGTGCCAGAAGCCGCTGCAGATTCCGAAGTTGACAGCTCAGCCGACTGCGCAAGCGACCGCTCAAGCGACTGGAGCTGGACCGGCATCTGCAGCTTCGAAAGCTGCGCCAGCGAAGTCGACTGCGGCCGTTGCGGCTACGGCGACCAAGCCGAAACCGAAGCCTGCTGTGCCTGTCGTTGCCGCTCAGGCAACGAACAAGTTTGATAGTCTGTTGGATGAAGTTGGCTTGACGAAAAAAACTGGGCCCGTGTGTCCGAAGTGTTCCGCTCCGATACGACCTGGAAGCGTGTTGTGCACCGCCTGCGGATTGAACTTTGAATCGGGCGAGCAGGCGACGGGATTTGAAGCGGCTGCAGAGAGTCTGGAGTTTAGAAATGAGTTTCTGCAAGAAGCCGCTTCGAACATGGTGCGCGACGTCAAAATGGACGAGCGTCGCGAGAAAGCGGGCTTGCCATGGTGGATGTTGATGGCGTATTTGATCGGTGCGGTCATTTTGTGCGGAGCTGGGGTGGTAATCGTTGATGGAAAATTCGGAGCCCCCGCAGATGCTGGAACACTGATCGGAAAGATTCAGCGGCTGCCGGTTTTCGTGGTCTTAGGCGTCACTGCGATCATAACTGGACAAAGCATCAACTTGTTTGCACATTTGAGTATCGTCGTATACGGCTTCAAGCGTGGAATTGGGCCTGGATTTGGTTGTTTGTTGGTCCCATTGTTTTCTTACGTGTACGCGATCATGAATTGGGCTGACAACCGGCAAGCGATTACGGCAATTATAATGTCGATCGTTACCGTCAGTGCTGGCATCGGTTTGATTATCGCTGGTGGTGGGCTCGGAACATTGCAGACGCTCAGGTAATTAATTGTAAGAATGGCCGACAGTGGCCAGCTAGGAAGGCTTTAGCCATGGCCGGAAATGCGAAGAAGCCTCGACACGGCGCTGTTGGCGTGGTGGTTGAAGCTGGAAAATTTCTGGTGATTCGTCGCAGCTTGACGGTGAAAGCTCCGGGCTTGCTGTGCTTTCCAGGAGGTGCCATTGAACACGGCGAAACACCTGAGCAAGCTGTTGTGCGCGAGTTGGAAGAAGAACTCGCACTAGTTTCACTTTCCGCCAAGCACTTATGGCACAGCCGAACTTCTTGGGGCACGCTGCTGGAGTGGTTGTTGGTCGAACGCCATTGCGAATCGCAGCCGATTGCCAATCCACGCGAAGTCGCGGAGGTGATGTGGTACGAAGCCGATGACCTGCTAAAGCAGCGCGATCTGTTGGGAAGCGTGCCCGATTTCTTTGCCGCATGGGCTTTGGGGCATTTCGAGTTGCCTGAGGCGGCTGGCGAACCAAACAGTCGCTGGAAGGCGCTCGCGCGGGGTTGAGTTAAGCTTGACCGTTTGTTTTCCGAAAGGCATACAGATGGATGAACAAGAATCACAAGAGAATCGCAATCAGCCGGAATTGAAGTACGGCAACATTACAGAAGCAATCATTGGTTGCGCGTTTGAAGTGATCAATGAACTGGGCGCTGGCTTCCTGGAAAGTGTTTACGAGCGAGCGATGGCGATCGCCCTCCAACAAAAAGGCTTCAAAGTCCAGTGCCACCATCCTATTCAAGTGTTTTTCCGTAACAAAATTGTCGGCGAGTTCTACGCGGACCTCTTCGTTGACGAAAAGGTTATTGTTGAATTGAAGGCAGTGAAGGCAATCGCGCCTGAACATCAAGCACAGACCATCAATTACTTGAAAGCAACCGGGATTGAAGTTGGACTGCTTATCAACTTCGGGAGCTCGAAACTTGAGTACAAACGGTTTACGCGTACGAAGTGATTGCTATTCAAGGCCACCATCAGTCGCTGAAGTGAACATGGATTAATAGGATGGTCAGGATGTTGCGCGCGAGAGATTCAAGGGCTTTGATGAGCGAGCTACTAAGAATTGATCTTTGAGTTGTAATCCTGTCTATTCTATGTATCGATGTTTATCGTTTATCGCACTCGATGGTGACGAACTGAGGGAACATGGATTAACAGGACAGTCAGGATGTTGCGCGCAAGAGAAATTCAAGGGCTTTGATGAGTCAGCTTCTAAGAGTTGATCTTTGAGTTGTAATCCTGTCTATCCTGCGTATCGATGTTTATCGCACTCGATGGTGACGAACTGAGCGAACATGGATTAACAGGATAGTCAGGATGTTGCGTTTGGAGATTCGAGGGCATTGATAGGGACTGGCTACTAATCCTGTCTATCCTGCAAATCAAGTTTATGCCATTCGATGGTGACGGGTTGAGTAGAAAGGAATGTGGACGAAGACCGAAGTTAGTTCTCATCGCTGAGTTCGGGGAAGATTTCGCTGTTGAGGTTTTGTCGGCCGACGAGCGATTTGGTGCGGGCGAGAAAGTCGAACTTGAAGTTGGCAACTTGCTGCTCGGTAAGTTCCAAAGCTTCGGCGGCTTCTTTGTTGCCGAGGCCGACGACAAACAGCAGTTCGATGCACATCAGTTTCGCCCAATCACCGCGTTC
>JBGSJB010000638.1:0-6083 GCA_041742175.1 Pirellulaceae bacterium | reverse complement strand
CGACCCGCCAGGGAAAAAATTACTATTCATCGCCAGCATATTGTTTACTGCGCTGTAATCCTCAGTCAGTGGCACTTCTAAGCGTGCTTGGTCACTGTAGGTAATTAAGGCAACGCGTTCCCGGAGGCTCGATTCGGTGAGCAGTTGAAGGAAGCAGTCGGTGGCAGCCACGGCATCTCGCCAACGCGAGTAAGGCGGCGCAGATTGTCCGTATGCCCAACCCAATGGAGCCATCGAGGGACAGAAGTCTCCGGAAGCTTCGTTTGCGCCAAAGGCCATTGAGCTAGAGCGATCTAGAACGATTGCCACATCCAACTCGGTTTGAGTGCAGATGGCCGTTTTAATCGGGCGAAAATCAATTGGAGCTCCCATTGTCGGAAACAACATGGGAACTTGCAGTCGACCATTGGACTGCAACTGAACCGCGTTCGGGTGTTTGCCGGGTGAGAACTGGTAACGGTCGGTCGCTGACTTCCGCGTTGAGACGCCGAAAATGAAATCTGTATCGTTCAGCGTCATCAAGCTGTTGGCAAAAGGGTTGGCTCGCATGAACCGCTCTCCGGCTACAATCGCTTGATGCGTATCACCCGTGACCGCTAACGTACGACCAGCTGCCCGCGTCGCAATATCTGTCGCGATCTGCAATTCGGTCCTTGCTAATTCCATATAAACTACATTGATGGAATAAGCCGAAATGGCGAGTGCGACTGGAAGCAGCAATGCGAGCAGAACCAGCGTTGCTCCGCACCGTCTGCGTCGTAGCCATCTCTGATTCGACACGTTCGAATGTACCCTTAAGCGATGCACTGCGTTGCCCCTACAGTCACTGTTCCGCCATGATCACTACCGACTCTGATAGCATCTTTTCTTGATACCACCAAGCGCCTACGAGAGCGTTGTCTTCGGCAGCTGTATCAACTTTGATTGTCAGAGGATCGCCAAATCTTAGAACCGAGAGGTCGTTTGGCTGGCAAGAAAATTCATAGTTGCGAATGTGTCGTCCTCGAAGAATCAAGTCGCACTGAAACTGCAGAATGTCTGTGGTTACACCCGGCATGATCCCGAGACGTGCGCACTCGTACGCAGCCAGCTTCAGCGACTGGCGAAGGTACATCATGCGGCAAGTTTCAATGGTCCCCATCGCTAATAAAAAAAAGACAGGCATGCATATCGCAAACTCAATCAGCGCCGCGCCGTAGCGATGTGAACGTTGCCTTGTATCTGACTGATTGCGATTCTGGACGAGCATAAAGGTCGGTTAAAGATTGCGGAGAACGAGAGATCGAATCGGTGATATATGTAAGTTAGGTTGTAAGCGGCTCGAGGGAGTTGGAACCAGACGGCGCGGACCTGCCGAACGAAGAACGTCGGTAGGGTGATGACATGTATGCGGCATGAACCGGTAAGTGCGATTCTCCAGCCGCCTCAAAAGCGGTCCCACGCTCAACGAGAGCTCTCCAAAAGCGAGGGAATAAGGCGGATTCGTATTGCGCAGTTGGATGGAAGCATCGAGGCTCTACGGTTCGCGCCCAGTTGAACCATCTTTCGAGCCACTTGGCTATCGTAAGGCAGGAACACGCTGTTCAGAAAATCGTTATGCTACAGAAGTTGACGATAACGGCGTTGCGCAAGTTCGCTCGGTCAAGCCCCAACTGTTTCAGCACACCTCGCCAGAGCCGCGATGCCCAAAAACTAATGGAAACAACTTCACGACTGCGAGCTTGTCATTGTTGCGGCCTGGTTCAGCGCGTGCCGGCGCTGGCGCGTGAAGAACAAGCGACGTGCATACGCTGCAACTGTGTCGTCGATTCTGGCAAACGCAATGGACAGCAGAGTTCCGCGCGCTGTTTTGCAGCAGCACTTGCAGCCCTCATACTTTATTTGCCCGCAGTGCTATTGCCGATTTTAGAGATTGAAAAACTCGGCCATCATCACACCACCAGCTTACTTGGCGGAACGCTCGACCTGCTGTTGCATGGCAGTTGGTTTGTCGGATGCATCGTATTGTTATTTTCGATTGTCTTGCCGCTGGTTAAATTGTTGGCACTGCTTGAGTTGAGCTGGATTGGGTTGACGCATCGCCAGCATCGAGCTTGGACTTATCGATTGGTCGAGTTGGCGGGACGCTGGAGCATGATGGACGTTCTGCTGCTCGCTCTGCTAGTGACGATGGTCAAACTAGGCGACTTGGTTTCATTTCGATTGGGTCCTGCAGTCTTGGCGTTCGTGCTGTGCGTAGTGATGAGCATGGTTGCGTCGATCATGTTCGATCCGCATGCAATCTGGGAAGAAAGTGATAGCCCCACATGAGTTCCAATGAAGTACCTGAAGCGCGCGTGGTTGCAAGTAAAACGACCAGCAACTTGAGATGGCGCACGAACCTGTGGTGGTTGACTGCGGTCTCTGCTCTGATCGCGATTGGACTGGTCATCAGCAGCTTTCGATCGCAAGGCGTAGTCATTCACATTCGTTTTTCAGAAGGTCACGGTTTGAAAGCTGGCGATACGCTGCATTACCGTGGCATCGACGTGGGGACCGTGACGAAAGTGAACGTGGCGGAGGATATGCAAGCCGTTGATGTGGCTATTCAATTGGGGCAGGGCAACGAGAAACTCGCGGTGGAAGGCAGCGAGTTCTGGATCCAGCGAGCTCGTTTGCGACTTGGACAAGTCACGGGGCTCGACACGGTGCTGGGTGCGAAGTACGTAGGCGTGTTGCCGGGCAGCGATCCGACCAAACCGCAGCGCAACTTCACAGGACTTGAAACGCCGCTCGGTATCAACGAGGGCGGCGCGACCGAAATCCGAATTCGATTCCCAGCCGGTGAAGGTTTAGAAGTTGGCGATCCGGTTCGTCATCGTGGAATCGCAGTCGGCGAAGTCACGTATGTCGACTTGAATGACGATGCCGACGCGGTGCTGGTTGGAGTGCGCTTGGTTGGAGCTGCGAAAGCATTCGCGCGGGCGGGCACGCAATTTTGGATCGAGCGACCTCGTTTGGATGTAACCGAAGTCCGCGGTTTGGAAACGCTGCTCGGCGGACGCTATTTGGCAATGCAACCGAACACCGCAGCATCCGCTCCGCAGCGCGAGTTCATCGGCTTAGCCGAACCGCCGCCTTTACCACGCCGCAACGGTTCACTCGAAATCGAACTTGATGCAGCGGATCGTTCTGGTCTAGTGCGCGGAGCACCGGTGACTTACCGAGGGTTAGAAGTTGGGCGAATCGCCAACGTGAACTTATCGAATGACGGCGCAACCGTGCGCATTCAAGTTGTCATCGATGCTGACTACGCCGACCTAGTCCGCGACAATTCGAAGTGGTGGTCGATCAGCGGCATGCAATTCGACCTGGGCCTACAAGGAGTTCAGTTGTCGATCGATTCTTTGTCAGCCTGGCTGCGCGGCGGCGTTGCCTTTGCGACGCCCGATCAACCTGGCAAACGAGTCGTCACGGGTTATCGTTTTACACTCGCTGAGAAACCGGACCGCGAATGGACTGGTTGGCAACCACGAATCGCAGTCGGTTTGGGCGACGAAAGCCTTAAGACGCTTCCGAAACCGATTCGTGTTGCGGCAACTTGGAAAGCATCCTGGTTGGGGCTTTATCGGCGACAAAGCGAACAGACGTGGGGACTCGCCTTAGACGACGGGAGTTTGTTGGTACCGACTAGTTTCATCCGAGCCGCTGCGGCAGCGGGTGATAATGTTGCGATCGAAGTCGCTGGAAGTAGCTTCGCTTTCCGTACCAAGGAAGTAACGCTTCAGACAGAACTCGCAAAGTTGAAACCGCCATCGGGACTTGATGTTGAGAAATGGCCGGTGGCGAAGATGGATGGCAAGTGGACTGGCACGAATATGCTTCTGGTCATCAATCCCGAGCTCAGCGAGCCGATCGCGCTCGACGCAAGCCGCATTGAGAAGAACGACGCAAACGGCCTGACGCTGGTCGCTTCCATTCCACTTTCCGACACCCTCATCGGCTCGCCTGTCACCGACGCCGAAACCGGTTTGCTGGTTGGGTTGCTGTCCAAGGTAAATGGAGACTGGATCGTAGCTCGCTAAGCGTGTCCCAATGCAAAGCATGCGTTACACAAAGCATGGGCGAGAGGCTGCGACGAGGCTATACTAAAGGCTTCTCAGCTTGCCATCTCCGACACTTATTAACCATCTATGCCCGATCTCATAGCGCAAGGCCCGCGACCCCAAGATCGCTGGCGCAGACCTCTTCCCGAAATTGGCGCTGTCGCAACTCTAGGGCGATCGAGCGAACCGTGGGCAGTTGCCTGGGACGATCGCATTTCGCGTCGTCATGCAACTTTTCGCTGGAATGGTCAGCGACTGGACGTCGAAAAGCTGCCCGCGTCACGCAATGCGATTTTTTATCGCGGTCAGCAACGGGACAGTTTTTCTGCAGCGATTGGCGAGCACTTTGTGATCGGTCAGACAACTTTCACGCTGCTTGATCAGTTGGTCGAGTTCTCAATGCGTTCGGCACCGGTGTTCGCCGAGCAGACGTTTTCAGCGCATCTGCTTCGACAAACGAAGTATCGCGATGCCGACCGCCGCATCGAAGTGCTCAGCAAGTTGCCCGAAATAATCGCCGGCTCGAACAGCGACGAGGAACTGTGCGTTCGAATTGTCAACGTGCTGCTGCTAGGCATCATTCAAGCTTCGTTTGTGGCGATCCTGCGAACCAGCGAAAGCTCGCAGATGAATTTGGAACCGCTGACCGCCGCCGATTCCGTATCGACGAGGAACAAGCCCACGTCACCCATCTCCGGTGCAGCCGCTAGTAATGTCGAGATCCTGCATTGGGACTGCCGCTCAATCACTGGGCACAAATTTGAACCCAGCAGCCACTTGGTGCGATCGGCGACTGAGTCGAAGGAGAGCGTACTGCACGTATGGAATCGATCGATCGAAACAGGGACATCTTACACGCAGAGTGAAAATGTCGATTGGGCATTCTGCACTCCGGTCGCTTCTGACGCTTGCCCAGGCTGGGCGATTTATGTGGCTGGCGACTTTGCACTAACGGGTGCTTATGGTCCGGACGGCAAAGGCGATGGTGCTAATGCGTTGCAGGATGACATGAAGTTCGCTGAGTTAACGGCGACGACGCTGGGTGCGTTGCGGCAAGTCCGCGCGTTGCAGCGGCGTCAACACGGGCTGAGAAACTTCTTCGCGCCCGTGGTGCTCGAAGCGCTCGCTGGGACAGATCCCGATAAGGTGCTCGCACCGCGGGAAACGGATGTATCGGTCTTGTTCTGTGACCTGCGTGGTTTTTCCAAGCAGAGCGAAGATGCAGCGCATCAGTTGCTCGAGCTGCTGCAACGCGTTAGCGATGCGTTGGGTGTGATGACGCATCACATTCTCGATACAGGCGGAGTCGTGGGCGATTTCCACGGCGATGCGGCCATGGGTTTCTGGGGCTGGCCAATCGCTTCCGGTCGATCCATTCAATCAGCTTGCGAAGCGGCGCTCGCGATCTTTGACCAGTTCGAACGCGCGGCGGCTCAGCCTGAACATCCGCTAGCCGACTTCCGCGCTGGTTTGGGCATCGCATCAGGTGCCGCCGTCGCGGGTCGCATCGGCACCACGGACCAAGTGAAGGTTACCGTGTTCGGCCCCGTCGTGAATTTAGCTAGCCGCCTCGAAGCGATGACAAAACAACTGCAAGCTTCGATCTTGATGGATGAACCCACTGCAGATTGGATTCGAGCGAATGTTGCGTCCAGCATCTTGCGAGTGCGTCGCGTAGCTAAAGTTCTACCCTACGGCATGCAAACGCCTTTAGTGGTGAGTGAGTTGCTACCACCAGCTGGACCGTCGAGCATCTTGACGGACGAACACATCGTTGCGTACGAGAAGGCGCTCGAACATTTTCAAGCCGGGCAGTGGCCGGAAGCATTTCGTTTGCTGCATCAAGTGCCGGCAGAAGATCGCGTCAAGGATTTCCTAACCGTCTACATCGCTCAGCATCGCCGCACCGCGCCACCGGATTGGCATGGGGTAATCGAGTTGCCAAGTAAGTAAACGTGCGTTGCGTCGCAGCTAAATCGCAACCCGCCGGTTATACAA
>JBGSJB010000637.1:0-28592 GCA_041742175.1 Pirellulaceae bacterium | reverse complement strand
CGCTCAATCCATCCTCATCGGCCGCGACTTCATCGGTTCCGATCGAGTCGCATTAGTGCTGGGTGACAACCTGTTCTACGGTCAAGGTTTTCGAAAAACGCTCAGCTGCGCAGCTCAACGTCCGGGTGCAACCATTTTCGGTTACCGAGTCAGCGACCCCGAGCGTTACGGAGTCGTCGAATTCGACGAAGCCGGCAAAGTTGTTTCAATTGAAGAAAAACCCCAGAAGCCTAAATCGTACTACGCGATACCAGGTCTCTATTTTTACGACAACAGCGTGCTAGAAATCGCCGCCGGACTGCGACCTTCCGCTCGAGGTGAACTTGAGATCACCGACATCAATCGAACCTACTTGGAACGCGGCGAACTGTCGGTGGAGCTCTTTTCGCGCGGCTTCGCTTGGCTCGACACCGGCACCCGCGACTCGCTGCTGGACGCCAGCAACTTCGTCGCCGCCATTGAGAAACGTCAAGGCTTGAAGATCGCTTGCTTAGAAGAGATCGCCTACCTCAATCAATTTATCGACGCCCACCAACTCCGCCACTTGGCCAACCAATACACCAATGAATACAAAACCTACCTGAGGAATCTAGTAGCGAGTAGCGAGTAGCGAGTAGCGAGCCGCGAGTAAAAACCTCGTGCTTAACTAAAATTCTCTCCCCTCGCCCCGCGTCAGTGTGGGGGCCCGCCACTTGCCACTAGCCACTAGCCACTAGCAACTCGCAAAAAATGCTCTCCCCAGAAACGCTTCAGAGCTACCGCGAAATGACACCCGGCGAGCGTCTGAAGTTAACAATTCAGTTGATGGAAGGACTCGACAAAGCCTTACTGTCCGGGACACCAGAGCAAGTGAACCGCAAGTTCGAGCTGATCAGGCGCGAGAACGACCTACGTAATCAAAACATGCTTACCGCCATCGCCCGAACCAATTCGTCCGACGCACCCTCTGAATGACCAACCCGGTATTGCGAGCCCTTTGGGAGATTGTTGAATCACTAGAATCAAAGCAAATCGATTACGTTGTTATGGGCGGCTTAGCCGTTCGAACTCTAGCGATTCCACGCCCGACGAACGACGTCGATCTAACGATCGCCTGCGACTTCCAGTTGCTTCATGAACTGCTGCAAACCTGGGAGTCCGAATGCATACACGTTCCTCACATTTATCGCACTGGCTGGGTAGACCGCATTGCAGGGATGCCGCTAATCAAGCTAAAGACGCAGGTCGACAGTGACCACTCGGTCGATTTAGACATTTTCCTGTGCGAGACCAATTTTCAGCGTAGTTTGCTGACCAGACGCCAGCGTGTTGAAATCGAAGAGCACGTTATTTGGATAGTCTCGGCGGAGGATTTAATCCTACTCAAATTGATTGCCAATCGCCCACGCGATCTGATTGATGTTGCAGACATCTTGTTTGTCCAAGGCCAGCTAGACGAAACCTATCTTCGCCATTGGGCCACTTCGCTAGAAATCACCGAGCGACTCGAAAAAGTACTATCCGAACCGATCTAGACCCAAACACAACCTTCGATCCCCACTCGCCACTATCAACCAACAACCAACAACTAACAACTAACAACTAACAACTAACAACTAACAACTAACAACTATCCCCCATCCCATCGCCATCATCGGACTAGGCTACGTCGGCCTCCCACTCTGCTTGCAGTTCGCCCGCAACGGCGTCCAAGTGCTGGGGCTCGACATTGACGCAACCAAAGTCGACGCGATCAACGCCAGCCGGTCGTACATTCACCACATCGCCGCTGACTCAGTCGCCGAACAAGTCACCGCAGGCCGACTCTCGGCCAGTACCGACTTTTCGCGCGTCGCCGAGTGCGAAGCCATCATCATCTGCGTTCCCACCCCGCTCAGCAAAAACCGCGAACCCGATATCAGCTACATTCTAAACACCGCCCGCGCCATCGCCCCCCATCTCAGCCGCAACGCGTTAACGTCCAGTTCCCCCTTCGCCCCCAATGAGCCCAAGGCGCTAGCCGCTTCCCCACCCCCTCATGAGCCCAAGGCGCTAGCCGCTCCCCCACGCTCTAATGACCCCAAGGCGCTAACCCCTGAATTCCAAGCAGCGAGCAGCGAGCAGCCAGTAGCGAGTAAATTAAATGATCATTCTCCCCTCGCCTCAGACATGGGGAGAGGGGCAGGGGGTGAGGGGCCTCACGCTCCCTCCCAATCAATTAACCAGCAACCTTCCTCCTCCCTCCAGCCTCAAGCCTCCAGCCTCCAGCCTGTTCTCATCGTCCTCGAATCAACCACCTACCCCGGCACAACCGACGAAGACCTCCGCGCCGTCCTCGAATCCGGCTCCGGCCTCCGCGCCGGCATCGACTTCCACCTTGCGTTCTCACCAGAACGCGAAGACCCAGGCAACCCGGACAGCAAAGTAGCCACGATCCCCAAAGTCGTCGGTGGCCTCACACCAGCCTGCCTCCAGCGCGCCGTCGAACTGTACTCGCGAGCCATCCAAACGGTCGTTCCAGTTAGCAGTTGCCGAGCCGCCGAAGCCACTAAACTGTTGGAGAACATCTTCCGCAGCGTCAACATCGCCCTCGTCAACGAACTGAAGATCGTCTACGGAGCTATGGGCATCGACATCTGGGAAGTCATCGAAGCCGCCAAGACCAAGCCCTTCGGGTACATGCCCTTCTACCCCGGCCCCGGCCTCGGCGGACACTGCATCCCGATCGACCCGTTTTATCTCACCTGGAAAGCCCGCGAGTACGGTCAAGCCACCCGATTCATCGAGCTCGCCGGTGAGATCAACACCAGCATGCCCCAGCATGTCATCAGAAAGCTCGCCGAAGCCCTCAACACCCACAAAAAACCGCTCAACGGCAGCAAGATCTTGCTAGTCGGACTTGCCTACAAAGCCAACGTAGACGACGACCGCGAATCCCCCGGCTACGTGCTTATGGACTTGATGAAAGCCGCCGGAGCCGAAGTCGCCTACTACGATCCCTACATCCCAGTCATCCGCCCCAGCCGCGAACACTCCCATTGGGCCGGCACGAAGTGCATCGACTGGACCCAGTCGAACATCGCCACCTTTGACGCCGCTGTAATCGCCACCGCGCACAAAAACGTCAACTACACCGAACTAGTTACTTGGTCAAAACTAGTCATCGACACCAGAAACGCGACGCACGGCCTAACCTGCATCGCGGAAGTTGTCGCTGCCTAACGAGTATGGTCTCTACGTTGCGCCAGCAGCGTAAAGTCGGCGCCATACTTCTACTTAACGATTTTTTGACTAACATCAAAATTTACTTTTCCGCCCGCACTAACTTAATCCCGTAAATATGAAGATCGTACACTTAGGGAAGTATTACCATCCAGCAACGGGCGGAGTTGAGACGCATGTTCGCACTTTGGCTCGGGGGCAAGCGGAGTTAGGGAATGTCGTAAAGGTTGTAGTAGTCAACCATCGCTCCATTTCGGGAGTAGATGTCACTCACCGAGCTATTGCAAAAACTAGAGCGTCAGACGAGCGGGACGGTGGAGTACAAGTTTTGCGCGCGGGCAAGTTTGCGAGTGTCGCAAAGTGCGATGTAACCACTGGACTAACCAAACTAATTCGAAGGCTCCAACGCGAAGGTGTTGATGTTTGGCATCTGCACGCACCAAATGTGACCATGCTCTTCGCGCTCATCCGTTTGCGGCTAACGGCGCCATTAGTCATCACCCATCACAGCGACGTTGTAAAACAGAAAATCCTCTATAGGTTGGTTGCGCCTTTTGAGGACTGGGCATACCGGAAAGCTAAGCTAATCCTCTCAGACAGTCCAGGATACATAGGCGGGTCGCCCATATTAAATCGATATCTCGATAAGGTCGAGGTACTTCCGCTGGGGCTTGACTTGAAACCGTTTCTAAATCCGAGTGAACATGCCTTAAAAGCTGAGGCCGCATTTCGAGCGAGATGGAGCGGGCCAATTTGGCTGTCCGTTGGACGACTAATCTATTACAAAGGGTTGCATATCGCCATTAAAGCCCTCAGGAATGTAGAAGGCAACTTGATCATCGTCGGCGTTGGCCCCTTAGAGCAGACCTTGAGAGAACTTGCCGAGAAAGAGCAAGTGGCTCATCGCTGCCATTTCCTTGGTAGTATAGGTGGCGATGAACTTGTTGGTGCATATCGCGCAGCAACTGCGTTGTGGTTCCCCAGTACAGCTAGAAGCGAGGGTTTTGGACAGGTGCAGGTTGAAGCGATGGCCGCAGGGTGCCCGGTAATTAACACCTCCATTCGCTTTAGCGGCGTTGACTGGGTTTCGATTAATGGATTAACGGGAATAACGATACCAATTAACGACGAAATCGCTTTGGCGGAAGCGAGCGAAAAGATAATCCAACAGGATGGACTTCGGGAAAAATTCGCAAATTCCGCGAAGGAACGGGCTCAGAGCGAATTCTCAGACCATGTTATGACAGCTAGAAGCCTTAGTCTTTACGACCAAGTTTCGTATCCGACTACTGACGACGGGGACCGACAGCAAGTTGGTCACCAGACCAGTGAATACTAATCCAATACTCTATTTTGCACCTTAGAATAAAGATAGGCATTTAATGATCTCCAGAAACTTAAAGGCGGCCTATTATTATCTGTTAGCAGCACCAATGAAAGCCAATGGGGATCTCTACCGAACGTTTCGTGCGCCTAAAAGCGGCGAGGTACGAGTTCAGTTAGGGCCCGGGCAAGACAATTACCTTGAAGGCTGGTACAACGTTGATGCAAACTTGGTGAGCGCCCGGCGAGATGTTTGGGCCGACTTGCGGAATAAACTGCCCTTTCGCGACAACACGGTTGATTGCTTCTACTCCCATCATGTTATCGAGCATCTGCCTGACTCTCTGCTGCAATTCCATTTTAATGAAATGTTTCGCTGCCTTAAGCCCGGTGGTGTGTTCAGAGTTGGCGGTCCAAACTGCGACGAGGCGATTAAGCGATTCGCGTGCGGCGACCTTGAATGGTTCCCTGTCTGGCCGGATAAACACGACAGTATCGGTGGTCGACTGGTAAATTTTGTCTTTGTTCGCAATGAGCATCTCACGATGCTAACAGAATCTTACTTGACAGAGATCGCAACCAAGTCAGGCTTCAAGGATATCAGCCCCGGCATCTCTCATTACTTCACGCGATTTCCTAAAATGTTTGACGATGCCGTACTATCGAAAGAAACGGATGAAGGCCCGGAAAATAATGGCCACACCATTCTGATCGAAGCGCAAAAACCACAGTGACCAATCCGCCAGAGAAAAAGCTTCCCGAGCGTCGTTTTGCGGTTTACGGATTCATTGACGAACATGCAGGAAGCCAGGCGTCTGCAAGCTTCAAAATTGTGGAGAAAATGCTACAGTTGGGGCATGGAATCGATCTTTATGCAATCGATGGATTTATCACTCCAGGCAATCTCGCCAACTACCCCAACCTGACATACATCCCGGTGAAAGTTGCCGGTTGTAAGCCTGTTTGGGAATTCCTGAGGAAGCGAAAGTCCCAGCGCGTACGAAGCGTGCTAGAGTTTGGCTTCGCTAAAGTATCCAATTTTCTTCATGTGCGATCGATAAAAAAGCGAATTGCGAACGCACACGCTAGACAGCCCTACGATGCCCTACTCGCCTTCGGCCTGTTATCACCTTGCCGCCTGCAGAATGCGAGAACCATAAGCTGGCCACAAGGTCCGCCCAATGGAGAGTACGCCTGGATAGTGAACAACCGGAGGCAACTGATTAGTAAGCTCGGCTTTTTGTATGTGGTGTTTTTGGTTTCGCTTTATCGATATAAATGCTTGGTGACTAGAGTTTCCCAGAGAAAGTCCGATTTAGTCGTTGGCGGTAGCCAGTGGACAACTTCCATGTGGGAGAAACTGGGTGTCTCGCGCAGAAGACTGGCCTCTTTGCCTTATCCGATTGATCTAGTTGATTTTGATATGGACCGTTCACACCCGATCGCAAGTACTAATGAATCATTTACATTCTTGCATCTCGGAAGGCTAGTCCCCCGAAAACGCCTTGATCTGTTGCTAGAAGCCTTCGATCTTGTCCGAAATGTGGAACCGCTGAGTCGGCTGGTCGTTATTGGCTCGTTCAGCTACGGAACGGCCTATAAGTCTCTTCTAGATCGTTATTTGAATTGCGATCAGTTTGAGTACCGCGAAAGAATACCACGGACAGAAGTACCTGCACTTCTAAGAAGTGTAGACTGCTCGATCCAAACAAGTGAGCACGAAGACTTCGGATCAACGATTGCGGAAACTTTAGCGTGCGGAACGCCGGTAGTACTTGGGCCGAGTAATGGGACCAGCGATTACGTGCCGGCTTGTTGCACAATTTTTGATGAGTATAGCCCCCAGGAAATCGCTGATGCGATGCTGACTACTATTCGCGGCATGCGAATGAATGGCGCAGCGATTCGCGACTCTTGCCGTAAAACTGCCGAGTCATTTTTCTGTGCCAAACAAATAACCGTGCAGTTCCTTCACCTCGCGTTGCAAACTGAGAACGATGCGATCTCAACTTAAAAATCTCATTAGCGCCGTTGCGCCTGATACATTCATTGCAATCCAGTCTATTCGCAGTAGACGGCTATGTCATCGATTGTTTCGAGACTGGGGCGTGCATGAACTCAACCGGCGACTGCGAGAGCACTTGGGTAGTGCAGTAGTGGAGGGGCCGTTCAGCGGAATCAAATTGACGGATGACGTATTCTTGGAACAAGCAGGTCCTTATCTGCTTGGTACTTATGAACAAGAACTTCATCCCTGGATAGTCGAACTGTTAAAAGGCAGCTATAGCGAAGTCTGGGATGTTGGTGCCAAGTTTGGCTATTATGCTGTTGGGTTTGCGAGACGGATGCCCGATACGAAGGTGCTCGCTTTCGACACGGACTGGTGGGCGCGACGTGCAACACAGCGAATGGCATTGTGCAATGGACTTAACAATGTAGAGCTGCATCGAGCATGCAAACCAGAAACGATTGCCAAAAAATTGCCTGAGAACGCATTGATAATTAGTGACTGCGAAGGCTATGAAAGGCAACTTTTTGCGGATGCGACCTCCGCAGCGTTGAATTCCGCAACATTACTAGTCGAGACTCACGATTTGTTTGTTCCTGGCGTTACAGCGTTTCTTAGGGAGAGATTCCGTGACACTCACCAGATTGAGCAAATCACCAACGGCGAGCGTGTAACCAGCGTGGATCTGCATTTCGTCGAAAAAGCCCAGCATTCGCTAGCAACGACTGAAGTTCGTGAACAGCAGCTTTGGTTGTTGTTAACCCCAAAGCGTAAATAACAAAATGAGAAGCACATCCACAGCTCGAACCCCTGCTGCCCATCTATCTTCTGTTCCAAGAACAGCAGCTATTGAAGCCTATAGACAGGTGCTCACGCAGAAATGGATACTTGGAGTATTGCTGATCCAATTTGCTTGCCAACTAGGGCTACTCTTTGAAAGCTTAGGATCGCTTCGAATCGGATTTCGAGCGATGTCATTCGGCGTAAGCTTGATGGCGCTCGCTTCGGTCACAGGACGACCAATTCCCCACCCAGCACGAAACATCGCTGGCTTTATCCTGGTTTGGTTGGGGATTGAAATCTTTCATCCTAACTCCAATTCGATCCTTTCCGCTTTCGCACAAGCCGTTCTTTATGCATCAATTCTTAGTCCCATTTTTTGGGTGTTGCGTCTTCGCCCAACAGTTGAGCTTTTTGGTAAATTCATCGCAATTCTGTTTTTCTTTCATATAACTAGCTCTTTCTTCGGCGTGCTCCAGGTTTATTTTCCCGGCAGGTTCCAGCCAGCAATTTCATCCGTTGTAACAAGTACTGAGCACGGATCAGCCGCGCTTGAAATCGTTCTTGCAAGTGGACAACGCGTCTTGAGGCCAATGGGTCTGACCGACATTCCAGGTGGCGCAGCCATGTCGGGACTCTACGCAATCATTTTCGGAATTGGTTTCTACGCGGCGGGAAAGGCTTGGTGGCAACGCTGGGGCGGCATCAGCGGCGTATTTATTGGACTTTTTTGCATCTATCTGTCCCATGTTCGGTCAGTTCTTATTGTGGCAATACTTGTACTCATTGGTTTCACTTTCTTTTTGTTTCAGATCGGGAGATTTGGACACGCCAGCAAGTTGGCGCTAGTGATTCCCATGATTCTGGTAGGTTCTTTTGTTTGGGCGACCACAATAGGCGGCGACTCGATGGTCGCGCGTTTTTCCTCGCTGCTTGACGAGTCTCCGACTGAGGTTTATCACAGCAATCGGGGTAAGTTCCTTCAAAGTACGATTCAAACTGAACTACCGAAGTACCCCTTAGGTGCTGGCCTGGGACGATGGGGCATGATGAATGCGTATTTTGGGGATCATTCGCCGAGCGCTCCTGCACCGTTGTGGGCGGAGATACAGTGGACCGCATGGACCTATGATGGTGGCATACCACTCATTTGTGCTTATGTGCTGGCCATAGGTTATACCGTTCACTATGCTTATCGAATAGCAATCAGAAATAGAGCCAATGCTTTCGGATTGTGGGCCGCATTGATACTCACATATAACCTTGCGGCCTGCGTACTCACCTTTAGCTACTCGCTTTTCATTGGCCAAACTGGATTCGAGTTTTGGTTTCTCAACAGTGTGCTTGTTGCGACTGCGGTCGGTATCGAACGTCGCGAAATTAAATGAGTCACTGGTTAATTGTTTCGGGAGATTTGGTCGCTCACGGCGGAATGGATCGCGCCAACCTGGAGTTAGCACGATATTTATCGCAGTGCGGTAAGGTTGATGTGGTCGCTCACAGGTTGGACGAGACACTCGCTCAATGCAATTCAGTGAGCTTTAAACCTTGCCAACGACCGTTCAATGCAAACATCCTCGGAGAGCAGTCACTCCGACGTTTGGCAGTTTCGACTGCGCGAAATCTTGGCGATGGGGTTCGCTCGATCACCAATGGCGGCTGTGCTCCACTTAGTGACGTGAACTGGGTTCACTATGTTCACGCGGCGTACAAGCCAGGTTTCTCAGGACGCAGTTGGAGAACGATAAAAAACGCGATGCATTATCGTCGCTGTCTGCGCTGGGAGAAAGACGCGCTTCAACGCGCTGCGGTCGTCATCTGCAACAGCCACCTCACGGCTCGACATATACACGAACTAGTGGGCGTTCCCAACGATAAAATTCGTGTCGTCTATTATGGGTGTGACGCGAATGTTTATAAACCTATTTCTTTAAGCGAACGCACAGCCGTCCGACGCTCGTTGAACTGGGACGACAGACCATCGGCGATATTCATCGGCGGGCTAGGGGATCGACGTAAAGGATTTGATCTTCTTTATGAAGCCTGGAAGGCACTATGTCAAAACTCGGATTGGGATGCCTGCCTACGAGTGGTCGGACGCGGCTCTGACCTGGCTCAATGGCAGCGATGTGCCGCACGTGATGGCCTAAGTGATAGAATTGAGTTTCTAGGGTTTCGGAGTGATGTTGATAGATTACTTTCAGCGAGCGACGTGCTCATCCATCCAGCGAGATATGAAGCATATGGCCTGGGTGTACACGAAGCTCTTTGCAGCGGCGTTCCAGCCATTTTGTCTTCTGATGCTGGGATTGCAGAAAGGTATCCTCCAGAATGTCGTGGCCTGTTGATTGATGACCTAAAGAGTTCTGAACCACTTCGAGAACTTATCTTTCGGTGGCGGCAAGATGTGGAAATGTGGCGAGAACAGGTTAGGCACTTTAGCGAGTCACTAAGGGAAAGAAGTTGGCAGATCATGGCACAAGATTTCATCAAAGCTGTTTCAGAATGAAAATGATATGAGCGACCTTCTAATTCGTGCGATTGGCTGGCAGGGAATTAAACTTCAAGGAGATGTTACTTTCCTAGGCCGCTTAGCGTGGCTACAAGCCCATCTAAAGTCCGGCCCGCTGAAGACATTGGATGCAGGTTGCGGGCGAGGCGCCTTCACTATGCTGGCAGCGAGGCTAGGGAATGACGCACTAGGACTTACTTTTAGTCCCGAAGACGCGGCGATTGCCTCGAGAAGAGCTGCTCTCGTTGGAGCCAAGTCGGCACGATTCGAGGTTCTTGACTTGCGGGTTCTCGATGAACACTTGGAAGCCTACGGGAAATTCGACCAAATCATTTGCTGCGAAGTGATCGAACACGTCTTTGACGATGGCAAGCTTGTTGGAAATCTCGCCTATCTGCTGAATCCTGGTGGCACCCTTTATCTTACCACTCCATTTGCCGAACATCGGCCAATGTACGGCGAGGTCGTCAGTGAGGTTGAAGACGGAGGCCATGTCCGTTTCGGTTATACAAAAGCACGCATTGACGAGCTTCTTTCGACGGCGGGGTTGAGCGCTCAATCGTACCATTATCTAAACGGCTGGGTCGATCAAAAGCTCTTTAATGTTTACAACCGTCTCTATCGAATCCATCCAAAACTTGGATGGGCCGCGACAATCCCATTACGGCCACTTTTAACCTTGGACAGGGCAATAACAAATGCGATTGGTTATAAAGACCTTTGCATTGCAGTGATCGCAACCAAGTCCTGAATGATGGCACCGCGCAACAGTTTCAGTATCTGTGACTAATCCTATGACTCTACGCGTTTTGAATCTGGTCGCTGGCAATGTTTTCGGGGGTGTCGAGACATTCATGGTGACGACGGCTCAAGGTAAAGGCATGCTTGGCGATTGTGTCTTCGATTACGGATTATGCTTTGAAGGAAGACTGAAAAACGAACTTGAAGCCTTAGGCTCAGTCGTGCATATGCTTGGAGAGGTTCGGGCGAGAAGTCCGATGGCGGTATATAGGGCGCGGCGATGCCTGCGCACACTTCTCAAGTCGAATGACTACGACCTTGTGGTTGGACATATGGCATGGATGCAGGCCTTATTTGGAGGTGTCTCAAGACAGTGCGGTTTGGCTTATGTCGCTCATATGCACAGTCCACGTGACAACAGTTGGCCCGAACGTTGGTCTAAGCGAAATGTGCCTGATTTCCTAATAGCGCCGAGCGCTCACAGCCTGGATGATCAAAAGCGGCTGTTTCCAAATGCCGAAGCAGGCGTGTTGAACTATCCCTTGCCAATGCGGGTATCCGAATTTAACTTCAGTGACGAGCAGCGAGCTGAACATCGCGAAAGTCTCGGTGTGACTTCTCGTCAAGTCGTCGTTCTACAGGCGACACGAATTGACCGGTGGAAAGGCCCAGACAGAACGCTTCGTGCACTGGCAAAGCTTAAGAACAATCCGCGGTGGACCTTTTGGTTGGCCGGTGGCGTACAAAGAGCCGAAGAGGCTGTGTACATGAATGAATTAAAGGAGATTGCTCAAAGCGAGGGGATTCAGGATCGCGTGCACTTTCTGGGGCAACGCACTGACGTAAACGCACTTATGCGGTCGGCTGATATCTATTGCCAAGGGAACCGGTGGGGAGAGGGATTTAGCTTGTCGTTTTTGGAGGCAAGTTATTCAGCGTTGCCAATTGTCACGACAGACTTGGGAGGCGCGTCAGAGATGGTAGGACCAGAGAACGGTATTCTTGTTCCACCTGGAGAACCGGAAGACGACCTCGCGGCAGGACTCGAACAACTGATTAATGACGAAGAACGCCGCATGGCAATGGGACAAGAAGCGCACCGAAAAGCGATTCGCTTGAGCGCTACATCGCAACAACTTTCTAGGCTCGCGAACTACTATCACCGCGCCGTAGAAATTCATAGAACAGCCAGTATTCGTGCGAATTAGGGCACTAGCGTGCGGGGAGTCTTAAAATCGTTGACGTAGAAACAAGGGCATTACAGTCCGCAGGGACTAGCAACCAAGCTGTCTATCGTATGATCGACGCTGAAATTGCTTCGAGAGCTAAAATTGGAGGCACACTGCTGGACGTTGGCTGTGGCAAAGGTGATTTACTGCCATTTGTGAACACGCACTGCAACCGCTATGTGGGATGCGACGTCGTCAAGTATGCTGGGTTTCCGTCGGAGCTGGAATTCTGCAAAGTGGATCTGGATACGGGACGTATGCCGCTGGATGATAACGCGGTAGACATAGTTGTTTCTGCGGAGACAATCGAGCATCTTGAGAACCCGCGAGCCTTTGTGCGTGAACTCACACGGGTTTTACGTCCCGGAGGCCTGCTGGTTGTCACGACTCCGAACAACTTGAGCTTTCTCAGTAAGCTCACGCTTATGCTCAAAAACAACTACAACATGTTTCAAGATGCCGATTACCCGGCGCACATTACGGCGCTTTTGGAGATCGACCTCAAGCGGATCGTAACAGAGTGTGGCCTAACCGATTTGAACACGCGATTCAGCCTCAGAAGTCGCCTACCAGGTACGGCCTGCATCTATCCAAGATGGCTCTGTTCATTGGCGCCGCGTGCGCTCTCGGAGAACATCTTGGTCTCAGGAATTAAGCTTGAGCACTAACGGCACTTTGAAACGCGTCACAGCGCCCCACGTAGCGGAATCGCTGCGCATTGTTTTAGTTCTGATTGAACCGCCGCTTCCCTTCGGGAGCGCCGCAGCTCGGTGGTTCTACGTCTTGTTTCGTGAGTTAGTCAAGCGAGGCCATCGCGTTACCGCTTTCGTCGCAGGAAATCGCCAAGACGACCTCGATCGGGCTGCGGAGCTGTTT
This sequence comes from Pirellulaceae bacterium, assembly GCA_041742175.1. Lineage (GTDB taxonomy): Bacteria > Planctomycetota > Planctomycetia > Pirellulales > Pirellulaceae > Aureliella. The sequence continues at coordinate 15,922 of JBGSJB010000637.1, read as the reverse complement.
CCGTCACCAGAATACGACATACGTCTCTACCCGTTTCCTCATCGTTCGGGATTCAAGGCGAAGTGGGAGAGCTTTCGAGAACCCTATTCTTTCATGTTCTCTGATGCTTTTAAGAACGACCTGAGGGATGAACTCGATAAAGGGTTTGACATACTGCATCTGGAGCAGCTATCGGCCGGGTGGTTAGGACTTCGGCACGTTGAACGATCGCTGTTGCACATCCACTTTCTTTACTCCATCGATTTGAAGGATGCAGATTTAGGTTGGAAGTCACGATGGTACAAGCATCAGATGTATCGCACCGAACGAAAGCTGATACGGCATTACCCAACTGTCTCGACGCTATCGGAACGACTTGCTCGGCAGATCAAGAAGATTAGCCCGGGAACGATCGTCCCGCTGGTTCCACTGGGAATTGACGTAGACCGATATCCTTTTGTGACCGATCAGCAGCGCACCGTGCAGCCGATCATCAGCCTGATCGGGAACATGACCTGGTATCCCTCCTACTCCGCAGCGGTGCGGCTGGTGACGACGCTGTGGCCGCGAATTAAACAGCAAATACCCGAGGCGCGTTTAGAAATCGTGGGAAGAGATGCCCGGCAGAGACTGGCGAATTACGTTGGCAGACCAGACATATTGATCGAAGAAAATGTCCCTGACATTCTGCCCTATTTCCGTCGTGCTGGGGTGATGCTGTATGCGCCGAGCAGGGGAAGTGGCACCAAAGTAAAAATCCAAGAAGCGTTTTGCTTGGGCGTTCCCGTTGTTACCACCACTGAGGGTGTAGAAGGCATTCCAGTTATCGACGGTGTGCATGCGGGTGTTTCTGACGATGACAATGGCCTTGTAGAACGCTGTGTAGAGCTACTGAAAACAGTATCCAAACAGAACCAGTATCGCTACGCTGCACGCAAGCTAATCGAATCGAGTTGCGGAATTGATCCGGCAGTCGATGCATTAGAACTTGCGTTCAAGCAACTTACATCCAAAGCGCAGGTGAATAAGTCCAGCTCGCAAAACAGCGTCTAGACGTATCCGCTTCCTTGTTAAATTTGAGCAGCCGCAGTTCCCTTCGAGCACCTCCGAGCAACATCTATCTCTGTAAGGCATTTAGTTCACGGGGCGAAAATGCTTGCGCATTACCAACTTGCGAAGTAACGTCGCGTTAACGAATCAGCAGACAAGAACTCATAGCAGAATTTTGCATCCTCGCCGCATCACTGAAATAACTTCGATTTACCATGAATAAATTTCTTCGAAGCATTGTCAAAGAACTTCCTTTCGCGCGAACAGTTTGGCAGAAACTGAGGAGAAAGAGCAAGTGGGAATTGATCGATCTGCGCGATCAAGAGCAAATCGAAAAGATACTCCAACGATTGATTCGTCCCTCGACAAACGCTGTCGATATAGGTGCAAATCAAGGTGAGTTTATGGAGAGCTTCTTAAAGCTCGCGCCCAGTGGCGCCCACTATGCATTTGAACCCGTGCCCGACCTTGCCAAAAGTCTAGAAGCAAAGTTTCCTCAAGTCACAGTGATCAATGCGGCGGTCAGCGATGCAGTAGGCGAGACTGAATTTCATCTTGTCGAGAATAATCCGGCACTAAGTGGAATTGCGGAGCGTTCGGATCTTTCAAATACGGACAAGATTTTAAAAATTCGAGTTAAATTGGTTCGTCTGGACGATGCAATTCCTGAAACGCACCGGGTTGACTTCATAAAGATCGATGTCGAGGGGGCTGAACTCAACGTACTTCGAGGTGCCCGCGACACGATTAAACGAGCGAAGCCTTACATTCTATTCGAGCATGGGCTCGGTCCCGCGAGCTGCTACGACGCAAGCTCCGAGCGAGTTTATGACGAGTTGGAATCGCTTGACATGCACGTTTACAAGCTAGAGTCGTTTGTAGCTGATGAGCCGCCACTGGATCGTAGCGAGTTTCGAAAATTGGTCGACTCGACTGAATATTGGAACTGGATCGCTGGACCTGCGAAACCACTAGCGCCTTAGCCAACAATAGAATATCTGTTTAAATATGAAGGTAGTATACAATGCCAGATTCTTGTCCGCTCCTAGTCTGAGAGGCTGGAATCGCTACACGATCAACTTAATTCGTGGGTTGTCGGAGATTGGCGTCGAGCCGATCCTGCTAACGATAGATCCCGTCCATCCCAATCATCTCGAAAAACTAGGTGGCTGTGTCAGAGTTGTCTCTAGTGGACCAATGCGAGTCATGGCGTGGGAACAATACTGGTTGCCGCGTACAGCCACCGCGGAGAAGGGAGAGATCATACACGCGACAACCAATTTCGGTCTTCCGATATTTTTCACAAGGGTTCCGCGCGTGCTTACTATGCACGACGCGATCGATAAGGTCTATTCCCTACCAAAATTAAGCTTGCGCAGTCGCATGTCTGTTGCAGCAGTTCGAAGTCAAGCGATGATTTACTCCTCTTTGAAAGTTGCAGACCGCATTATCACGGTTAGCGAGCATGCTAAGCAGGATATCGCGAAGGCCTATCGAATACCGCTCTCTCGCATCCGTGTGACTTATGAGGCCGCAGATCCAGCTTTCCAGAGTAACGCATTTTGCGGTGGCCAGGCGCCACTTAAGTTGGCGCAACAGTACGGTGCATATTTCTTCTACATTGGAGGCTGGGAGAAACGCAAGAACATCCCATTTCTTGTGAAGGCATTTTCAAAGGTAGATTCATCTATTTCGAAGCTTGTCTTAGCCGGAGGTAGTGACGCCGAAAAGCGAGAAGTAGCCACACTCGCTTCGAGCCTTGGAGTTGCGGACCGAGTGGTGATGTTAGGACAAATCACGGACGACGAGCTTGCTAGCCTTTATCACGGAGCGTTGGCATTTATTTACCCGAGCGAGTACGAGGGGTTCGGATTGCAAGTCTGTGAGGCTATGGTTTTCGGAACGCCGGTTTTAACGTCGGATTGTACTTCATTGCCGGAAATTTTAGGCAATGGAGGCGAGGTTTTCCCGTTAAATTCTGACCATCGTCTCGTCGCACTGATGAATCGAATCGAGGAGGACCGCAGTTTTCGAGAACAACTCCAAGAGCAGTCGCGCAGACGGGGACAAGATTTTTCGTGGGCTGAATGTGCGGTTTTAACGAGACAGGTATATAGCGAAGTTCTTAATGCAAAATAATATCAGTAATATAGCCTACGAGAGATACTGGGAGCGGAAACAAGCGCTGGCTGCATCGCCCCAACATTTTGCGTTAAAACGATGGTGGCGTTCAAAAGATTTGTCTGAAATCGAATCATGCTACTTTGAAGCAATTAAGAATCGGAGTTCTGTGCTTGATGTCGGAGCTGGCGACTTAAGAGTTAGGGACAAGCTTGTTCGCGCAGGATTCCATGGACTCTATCATACAATGGACATAGGTGCGGAGTATGAGCATACCTATCACACGCTTGATGACGTCAGCCGTACGTATTCCGCAATCATTTGTTTAGATGTCATTGAGCACATGACGCTTTCAGAGGGGTTGGGAATGCTTTCGCGATTCGTCGAACTTCTAGATAAGGATGGCGTGATCATAGTTCAGACACCCAACGGGAAATGCATTCGGAATCCAATGGGCTGGGACATGACCCACCTCCATATATACAACTTACCGGATCTTTGGGCGCATTTCAAATCTTACGGATTCGATGTCACTGGTCATCGTGTTTGGTTTACCGATCAGTATCCGTCTAGCATTAGCCGCTTCAAGATGCTTTTGAATCGCCTAGTCGTCACTCGGATAATTGGCAGCGATTATGCCGACAACATTGCAATTATTGCGCAGCGGGGAATTAAAATAAATTGAGAGCAAGGTTCAAGGAGCTTCTGTTTCTGCGACTTGGAGCACAATCATTACGCTGTTACGGAAATATCGAAACGGCTTTCGGTACTGGCTCATTTGTCCGTTGCGTCGGATCTTGTTCGATAGGTCATGCACTTGTTGGAGCGACTCCGAGAAAAACAGCAACTATCGTAAAGCTAGCGGACAATTCCGGACTGATTCTTAATGATTCAACAATAGGACGTGGCGTCGCAATCGTCACGGGAAAGGACGCGGAGATTTCAGTTGGAAAAGGCTCGTATGTCACTGATGGATCAAAGCTGCTGGCAAGCCGGTCTATTACCATTGGTGCGCGTTGTGCGATTTCATGGAATGTGACAGTGATGGATGATGACGGGCATGGTGAGAATCAAGTTGCACCAATTATTGTTGATGATGATGTTTGGATTGGCTGCAATGCAACAATACTAAAGGGAGTCACAATTGGAGCGGGCTCTGTCGTTGCGACAGGAAGCATTGTAACTCGATCATTCCCTCCACGATCGTTGATTGCAGGAATTCCAGGGAGAGCAATCAAAGAAAACGTGAAATGGAAAACCTAAGGTCGCAAAAAACGGAAACGGATTTCGAGATCACAGAAGCAATGGAAAGAGATGTCGCTAATATTTTCCTTGACGGGTCTTTTGGAAAGGGCAACCTAGGAGACGATGCATTAGTTAATGCGTTTTTAAAACAGCACTTCGGCGACTTTAGGCGGCACTTCGTGGCAGGAACAGTAGAGCTGCCGCCGGGCATGAATGTAGAGCACGTGAGGATGCCGGTGATGTTTTCCGGTTGGCGTCGATACAAATCCTTTTCGTCAATCCGTTACACGCTGGATCAGTGGCGTCGGGAATGCGGTAGCTCCGTCGTCTACGCGTGCCTCGGTGGATTGTTAGGAGACCCAGTTCATGTTGATATTCGAGCTCAAGTTTTCGATATGGTAGAAAAACTTAATTGGAAGTCTGCGTACTATTTCGGCGACATTGAACCCGGCTATAAACTTGATAGGTCGATGGCACGAATTGTGCGATTTTGGAACCGTTCAAAATCCTGGGTAGGTGTACGGTCATCGCAGGCTGAGGATTTACTTCGGAGCTTTGGCGTTCACAAAGATTGCCTTTTTCGGGGCGTTGACCCAGTACTTTACGAAAGAAGCAAGCGGCTTTTCAATACGAACACAGAAACTCAGGCAAGGACTTCTGAGGTGGCACTTGTACCTAGTTTTTGGGTTCTTTCTCAAGCGAGAACGCTCGAATGGTGGCGGTCGGCTACGATTGCCGCGCGAGACCAAGGCCTTTCACCCAGATGGTGCATTTTTGATGCAACACAAGATGCAGTTGCTGCGTTGCGAGTCTGTCTTGCTGCTGGTTACTCGGAAAAGGATTTCGAAGATCAGGTTCTTTTCGGAGAGATGGCGATTGCTGCGACCGAGAGGTCTGCATTGTGTATAACGGATCGATATCATGGGGCGATATACCCAATAACTGCGGGCGTGCCTACGATTGCGCGTGGTTGGAACGGCAAGATTCAACGCTTGTACTCGATGCTAGATCTTAATGACTGGTGTGACACGACAGGTTCTGCTAGTCAATCACCTATCCCTGACCTTAAGCGATTGGTCGACCATGCTCTTGGACGTCACTGGCAACCAAATTTAACAGTACTGCAAGCAGAAGTTGGTACGCATAGAGAGTCGAAAGAGGCTTTTAGAAGATGGGCAAAATGTGCTCAAAACTAAAGAAAAGAGGGCTTTCGACGGTTTTCGATGTAACCGCAGGCTCAAGGCGTCGATTGCGCGCTTCAAGATGACATCTACTTTGCGACACTGCAGGCGAGGGAACGGAGCGGGCGTTAATTGCGAACTCGTCTAGCCATCAGTTCTTTCACGACCAGTCTTGCATTTATGGTCGTGACGTTGCTCATCGGAATCATTTCAACGCCCATCTTTCTTCGCCTGTTGGGCGACGAACGTGTTGGGGCGTTTCGTGTTGCAACCGACTGGGCTGCTTATCTTGTGCTGATGGAGTTGGGGTTATCGGGGGCGCTGCGGGCACGGTTTGCGAAAGTGGTTTCGCAATCGGAGGAAGCGACCGCAGTCGCTTTCGCCGCGGGCGTCACAATGTACCGACGTGTCACGTTGTGGACTGTCGTCGCCGCAGCCGGTTTCGCGTTTGCTCTCCCGTGGATCATTCCCGTTGAACCGGCGCTCCGCACGGAATTGGTCATCGCCTGGCTTCTATTGGCGGCGACGTCGCTCACTCTGCTGCTGGGCCCCGTTCGACCACTTATTGAAGGAATGCAGCGCGGTTACGTAGTTAATAATCTTCTGGTCGTCCAATCGATCGTGGTTACCGCGACGGGTGTCTACTTTGCATGGGTCGGCTTGGGAGTAGCCAGCCAAGCGCTGGGGACGCTGGTCGGCGCTCTGCTGATGGCCGCTGGACTCTTTTGGTGCTTGCGAGAAATCCACCCGAAACTCTGTCATCAATTGTTCTGGCCCGGTTCGAGCGGCGAGGAGCAGAAGCAGCTTGCTAAACTAAACTTCCCAACATTTGCTAGTCGGATCAGTGGCCAAGTTGGGGTCATGAGCGACAACATTATCATCGGATTCCTGCTAGGACCACCCGCTGTGGTGCCGTTCTTTCTGACTCAGCGAATCTCGTTGGTAGCGCAGGGGCTGCTCCAATCGTTCTCCGGAGCGAGTTGGGCGGGGCTGGCCGATTTGTATCACCGCCAGCAAATGACGTTGTTGCAATCACGCGTCATTGAGCTAACGAGACTCATCGCGATGGTCGCTGTCGTTGTGCTGGCACCCATTCTTGTCTTCAACCGGCATTTCGTCATCTTGTGGGTAGGCGAAGAACGTTTTGGAGGCGAGTGGATGACGTCACTGGCCGTAATCGATGCCTTTCTGCTGGCAATAGTGTCGCTATGGGGATTGCTGTTTGCCGGAACGGAGAAAATCGGTTTGGTTGCGCCGGTTAGTGTCCTGTCGGCAGTAGTCAACGTAGCGGTCAGTGTTCTAGCAACCTATGCGCTCGGCATTGTCGGACCGCTTGTCGGCACTTTGGTTGCCGTCCTGGTCGTTCAAGGTACCTGGATGCCTCATTTGTTGCGTGTGCATTTCGGGATTCTGCCGCGCAACCTCTATAGCGCGATGGCAAATCCTTGGATCGTGACCGCTCCGATTGTTGGACTTGCATGGTGGTTGGTTCGCGCTTATCCAGCAATGCAACCAAGTAATTGGATCGAACTGTCGATTGCAGTGGGTTCCCTAGCGGCCCTGCTGTTGGCAATTCAATGGCGATTTTGTCTTGGTGCAGAACATCGGCACCTTTGGAAACGCCGCATATTAGATTTTGCGGGTGTGGGTCCTTGAAAGATGACACTCGAGCATGGACTTGAAAAGTAAACTCCTGCGGACCAATGATGGCTATCGGCAAGCCTGAACCGATTCGATCGCTGACGACTATTCGAGGCTACTTAGCATGTTGGGTATTGCTTTACCATTTGTCGAAAGAGCTTTTTCTCTTGCTCCCTGCGACAACCTTTTTTGCCCCTGTTGTGCATGCAGGTCATTTTGCTGTTCCAGGCTTTTTCGTACTCTCTGGTTATGTGCTTTGGATCAACTACGAAAGCTGGTTTAAGGAAATTCAGTTTACCAAGGCTTGCCGTTTCCTGTTGCTTCGCTTTGCGAGGCTATACCCAGTACACCTCGTCACGCTTCTGGCAACATTCGTGATGGTGGTGGGAGGCGCTTTGGTTGGTGTTCAGTTTCCGAACAATCGATACTCGCCAACTGATTTCCTTCGTAACCTTCTATTGATACATACCTGGGTGCCGCGGTTTCATTTCAACTGGAACTATCCTTCCTGGTCGATAAGCTCTGAGTGGTTTGCGTATCTGTGCTTTCCAGCAATCTGCCTGCTGCTTCACCGGATCAAGAGTTCTGGAGCTAAGATTGCGGCAATGTGGGCTCGTGCGTTATTCATGGTATTGTTCGCCTGGTACGGGGAAGGTCTTCAATTCCGAGAGATGCTAGGAATATTGCCGCTTTTCACAGCGGGATGCTGTTTGGGGCTGCTGGTCGGGCAATGTGCGGCCCCTGCATCGAAGTCCTATCTTCCGGAATGCATACTGCTAAGTATCTTCTGTATGCCTTTCGTGCTCGAAGCCAACGCTCTTCAGGCAGCGGAGTATCTGCTACTTGCCGGATTGGTTGGCTCGCTCGGATGGCTCAAAACGCAGGCGTCTGATTTTTGGAGCAACACGGTTGGAAACTGGGTCGGCGAAATTTCTTACTCACTATACATGTGTCACTTCTTGGTGATCAAGGTTGCGAACCAGATTGTTCCAATACAGACTTTATCGAACGCTAGTTTTGTTGTGCGCTGCTTGACCTTTGCGTTGTACTTGGCTGCGATTTTCGGACTGTCGTGGGTGACCTATTTGGCTGTGGAAAGACCATGTCAACGTTACTTTAAGTCCAAACGTAAAGAGATTATCGCCGATAACCGAAGCCAGATTCAGCCGAGTGGTGCAGCGTGAGTGTTCACGTCACGCGTATCAAAGTGAACTACTGCTTGGCAACTACAACTTGTAGCAGCCAGAGCAAAGTCTTTTTAGTGCGTTAACTGGCACTATCCTTCTTGGTTACCTTGGTTGCGAAAAAGTCCGCAGTTTCAGAACTCCGCTCCGCTGAGAGCGAGGACCAGATTCCTCCGGACCCGACAGTGAAGTTAAATGGATCGGAAAATCTGAGAGTCATTGTTTTAGGAAATAGATTAGCGAACCAGTTTGTGCGAGTAGACTTGTCTGGCGCCCGTAATCATGTGTTTTGAGCATCGTCATACTATGTTGAATCTTCTGATTTTATAGACCCTTTCAGCCATTTTGTTCTAGACGACTAGAGTCGAATGTTGACAACCTAGTCCACGTCCAAACAAGTGGTGCAGCGTGAGTGTTCAAATGCTTCGTCAGATAAAATCATCAATCATGAAATGCTTGCCGGCTGGTATGGCAGGGAAAATGCGCGCTTGGAACTTGCGGCGCATCATCGCAAATTACCCTCAGCGGATCGTTGAGCATCGCTATGGAAGTGGCAACCTAAAAGTAGCCCTGAACGACCCTATGGCAGCTGGTTGGTATGATTGCGATTGGGATGAGCTGCCCGAGATAGCGTTGCTTAGAAACCACTCACTCAAGCCCGGTGGGTTGGTGTTTGATTTGGGAGCGCATTATGGAGTCGTCGCGATGATGCTCGCGAGAGAGGTAACCGCCAGTGGGAAGGTGGTTGCATTAGAAGCCAGCCCTCACAATGCAAACGCGATACGGGAAAATCAGAGCTTAAATGAGTTGAATCAAATCGAGGTCGTGCAAGCGGCAGTATCAAGTCAGCCTGGTACGTTGGTATTCAATGAGGGGCTCAACGGCCAAATCGATGACGGTTCTGGCGCCTGGGGCCGATTTGAGGTGAATGCCATTACGATCGATGCTTTGGCACAGCAGTACGGCGATCCCAATGTTGTGTTTCTTGACGTCGAAGGCGCTGAGCTCCTCGCATTGGCGGGAGCGACCAGAACGATAGGCACCGCAGCCGACTGGTTTATCGAAGTGCATACGAAGCACGGTTTGGAAAAACTCGGTGGCAGTGTTAACGAAGTGTTGGCGCATTTTCCTGAGGACCGGTTCGAACGCTACATCAGAGCCGAGGAAGACACTCAGTTTAGGCTGTACCGGCCGAACGACCCTGCCCTGGCGGATAGGTTCTTCCTGGTTGCGCTTTGCCGTGACTTATAGAGTTCGCTCACAGCGATGCCGAGAGAGCAAAGCAACTTCCTGCCTAACACAATGACTCGCGAAACGACTCCACCTAAGCCTTGGCACTTCATCACTTGCGAGTATCCACCCACGTGCGGAGGCGTTGCAGATCACTCCGCCATGTTGGCCGCAGCGATTGCTGATCGGAGCATTCCGGTAACCGTCTGGTTCCCAGCCCGTGATGTCAGCGACGCCTCCAGCCAAGACTCCGATTCCGAAGCAGGAAAATCGAAGTTAACTTCGCAGGTAAAGTTAGAACCACTTGCATTCGGGTTTTCGCCCCGTGGATTGTGGGATCTCAACCGTCGCTTGTCCACTTTCCCGTCGCACAAGGTAATCTGCATTCACTATGTTCCCCATGGATACGGGTACAAAGCGATGAATGTGATGTTCGCGCTCTGGGTGTACTGGAGATCACTGCGTGGAGACGATATCCGGGTGTTGTTTCACGAAGTCATTTTTCCTTGGGTACGAAAACCGCTGCGCCAAAACATCTTGGCTTTCGTGACCCGAATCATGGCATTCCTGTTAGTTCGTGCGGCTCGGCGTTGCTACGTCACCATACCTGGATGGCGGCCGTATCTTTGGGCTGTTGGAGCTAGTAAAAAAAGTGTCATTCCCGTCGTTCCAGTACCTTCGATGGTTCCGCTTCATCAACGAGCGATTGGGTCGCATGTTCGACGATCACTAGGATGTGAGAGTGACACGATCCTGATAGGCCATTTCGGAACCTACGGGAGTTACGTGACACGGTTTCTAGAACCCATCGTCACGAGGCTGGCACAGGTTCCTATAAATTTTCGTCTCTTGTTTATTGGCCTGGGGAGCGAGGAGTGGCTGGCTGGTTTTAGTGCACGTCAACAATCAGACAAGCCGCAAAATATGACGGCCACTGGACCACTGTCACCAATCAACGTGGCAGAGTATTTAGACGCTTGCGACATCATGATACAACCCTATCCGGACGGGGCGAGCTATCGACGGACGTCACTGATGGCGTCTTTGCAGCATGGCAAAGCGGTCGTGACATCGGTGGGTATGCTCTCGGAACCAGTCTGGGATGAAGGTGCAACCGCTGTTGCAAAAGTCGGTGACGTTGACGGATTCGTGGAACAAGTAGTTCGACTCGTTAACAACCCTGAACATCGCGAACAATTGTCGATTGCTTCGGCGAAACTATATCGCTCACAGTTTGCAATCGAACATACGGTCGATACACTTCTCACGAAAATCTAATGCATAGACGGATACTTTCGATTGGACATTCGTATGTGGTCGCACTTAACCGCCGCTTGGCAGACGAGATGGCAAAAGTCGGCAGAGCGGATTGGGATGTGACTGCCGTCGCTCCGGTCTTTATGAATGGCGACCTGCGTCCGATCAAAGTTGAGTCGCTCGCGGATGAGGCGAGTAAGCTTGTCACGTTGCCCATGCGTTTCTCGCGCAAGCCCCATTTCATGTACTACGCTGGGCTGCGACGCGTAATGAATAGCGAACCGTGGGATGTCGTTCACATCTGGCAAGAACCGTTCACTGTTGCGGGATGGCAATGTGCGATGCTTGCACCCAAAGGTGCAAAGGTTGTGGTATCTACCTTCCAAAACATTGAGAAGATTTACCCAGCTCCATTTCGCTGGATGGAGCATTCGGTACTGAAACGCGCAAATGGATGGATCGGTTTTGGCGAATCGATTCGACAAACTCTTGAAGGTCGCGTTATATATCGAGATCGACCACATCGCGTGATTCCTGTGGGCGTTGACACCCAAAAATTCTGTCCTGATCGCGATGCAGGCCGCCAGATATGCATGCAACTAGGTTGGCATGAAGAAGACGCACCTGTCGTCGGATATCTAGGTCGCTTCATCCCCGAAAAAGGTCTTGATCTACTAATGCAAGTTTTGGATTCAATTGACCAGCCATGGCGAGCGTTGTTGGTTGGCGGAGGACCGATGGAAGCAACGCTGCGAAGTTGGGCAGCGAAGTATCCATCGCGGGTACAAATCGTAACTGGAGTTGCGCATGACCAGGTGCCCGCGTACTTGAATGCGATGGATCTGCTTGTCGCGCCGAGCCAAACCAGCCCAGCGTGGAGGGAGCAATTAGGGAGGATGTTGTTGGAAGCTTTTGCGTGTGGTATTCCGGTTGTGGGCAGTGACTCGGGCGAGATTCCGGCAGTTATCGGATCCGCCGGACGCGTCGTCGCCGAAAAGGATTTCAATGCCTGGAGATCCACGCTTGAAGAATTGATTTCTGATTCTAACGTTCGCAAGGAGCTGGCGTGTCGCGGTCGTTCTGAAGCGGTGAATCGGTTTGCTTGGGACGTGGTCGCAACCGCTCATTTGGAATTTTTTGACAGCTTGTTCAATGCTTGAAACCTATCGGTGGAGCGCTTAGTTCCTCGCCGAATCTTTAATCCAGAGGGCGACCGTGTTTGTTCATCTGTTTCAGTTGATGAGACGTTGATGAGACCCAAAGCAGTTCGAGCCCGCGTCCGACTTAATACAGCCCTAACTGATCGCTGCGAAAATTATCATGCCAGACACTCGACTAGATACCAACGAGCAACTGCAAACGCTATATCGTTCAGGTGATGCGGTCCGAACGTCTGGATTAGGCCGGGCGGAGGCGGAACGGCACTATGCAGACTATGTCGATTTCGTTCGTAGATTCCAAACAACCGGCAAGCTACTCGACGTAGGGTGCGGGGTCGGATGGTCGACAGCCGTTTTTGCAAATCATGGCTACGACGCAACCGGAATTGATCTAAATCCCGAGGCATTTGAACCGCCTGCACAAGATGGGCTGACGCTTTGTTTTGGAAGCGCACTCGAAATCCCCTATCCTGAAGCGTCATTCGATATCGTAAGTTCATACCAGGTGATTGAGCATGTTCCCGATCCAAAAGCAATGCTTGAGGAAATGTTAAGGGTCGTTCGTCCAAATGGGGTCATTTGTGTGGTAGGACCAAACCTATTGGGGCTCGGAGGTTCGGCGGCCAGCTTGCTCAAGTACGTTTGGAAAAACCGTCCCCTGGCTTCGATCCTCTTTCGTACATCGAGTATGCCTCGGCATCCGTTTGGTAATACCTTGCCAGAGGCGGTGGGCCAATTGATCCGAAATGTGACATTGATCTGCAGCAAGCAATTGACCTCCGACGCAACCTTTACGATGCGCCAGCCGGACTTAGAGCCACCCTTTCATGCAGATAATGACGCAACCTATGTATGCAACCCAACGGACTTAGTTCGATTTTTTCGTCGCCGCGACTGTCGCGTACTACAAGATGTAAGGCCTGGCCGGAGTCGGCTGACGCGAATGCTAGCCACAGGCACCTGGGTAGCTGTTCGCAAAGGCAACTCGGGTGAATAGTGGTTTAGCCGCTCTTGCTGGGTCGTCGTCATCGACCCAGTCCGCCGTCGTTATGGATAGGCCAACCCTAACGACTCCGGAAAAAAACCGACCATCAGATATCCCAAGTCTAACTGGGATTCGCGGTATCCTAGCACTTTGGGTTGTAGTTTATCACTTTTGGCCTGACGTTCTTGCTCTTGCTCCGGTGTTTAGATTCCTTACGCCGATCATTGGAAAAGGTCATTTTGCAGTTCCCGCATTCTTTATCCTAAGTGGCGTAGTTCTGGCGCATAATTACCGGCACTTGGGCCACACAGCCCGTCGGAAAGACGTCGCCAATTTTTTGATGAAGCGCTTAGCACGAATTTATCCGGTTCACTTCGTATCGCTTATGGCTGTCTTGGCCATGGTGATTGTAAGCCGCAGTCGAGGCTGGAGCATTGCTGATTCTGGGTATACGTTTGTAGACTTCGTATTGAATCTATTTCTCGTGCACACCTGGGTGCCTCATTTTACATTGAACTGGAATTACCCATCATGGTCCATCAGTTCTGAATGGTTTGCTTATCTGCTTTTTTGCCCATTAATGTTTATCTGCTTTCGCCTCACCGCACGCTGGGTTTGGGTTGTACTAGCGCTGTCGATCGTTGCTACGCTTGGTATGTATTACAGCCCGAAGGAAATGTGGTTCCGAGAGCTGCTATGCGTTGTACCAACTTTTACTTGGGGTGCCACCTTCGTCTATGCCGGGAATAGGCAGGGTGCGGTGAGTGAGGCGGTTGAGGCGCAGCAACCCACGCGGTTTGTCGCCTTTGCTCGTGACTATGCTTTCATCCCAGTCGTGCTGGTCATCGCAAGTTGCTTTATGCCGACTCCTTACTATTCTGCATGCTTGCTAATCTCGCTAGGAGCCTTGATCTGTTCTCTTTATGTGACAGGCGCCCGGCCTAATAGCCTCTATGACTTTGGGCCTGTACGATTCCTTGGCGAAGTGTCCTATTCGCTTTACATGACCCATACGCTTGCTCAAAAAATCTTGTATCAGCTGCTTCCGAGCGGCGTTTATGTCTATTCGTCCCTGCTGACGAAGCTAATCGTCGCCAGCGCTTATTTCGCATTAATCGCCGCTTTTGCGGTGGGAATGTATTATCTTGTAGAACGACCTTCAAGAAATTTGACACGAGCCTTTTCAAGCCGCGGATGAGCAATCTATCCCGATTAGCGATCTTGGCTGACTTCAAGGAAGAAGGTTGGCCGAGCATGGATTTGGTTGCCGAGATGCTGGCAGATCAGACCGCAGGATTTGACGGTGCGGCGATCGTCGGGACTCTACTGCAACCACAATACAGGAAACTGTTTGGTCGATTGCCTGGGTTGCGACGTCATCCTGCAGTAAACAATCTTGATCGATTCTACAATCGATTCGCAATCTACCCGCTATTTGCAAGACAGCTTTCTGCTGACTTCGATTTTTTTCACGTTGCGGATCATTCCTACGGCGGACTCCTGCATTACTTACCGACGAAGCGAAGCGGTGTCTATTGCCACGATCTGGATGCGTTTAAGTGTCTGATTGAGCCTGAGGCGGAATCGCGACCTCTGTGGTTCCGCAAGATGGCTCGACACATTCTTAGTGGTATGCAGAAGGCGGCAATTGTTTTTCACAATAGCATGACGGTTAGACGCTCGCTGCTGAATTATGGGTTGGTCGAAGCATCAAAGTTGGTTCATGCGCCCCTTGGTGTCGCTACTGAATTCACTGGCGCTGCAAGCTCAAGTGGCATCTCAACTCGTATCGATGCGGCTTTGATTTCCGGCTTTCCGTCAATAGTGCACGTCGGCAGTTGTATCCCGCGTAAGCGGATCGATGTTTTGCTTGAAACCTTTGCGTTGATTCGTCAAACCAATCCCAGTCTTAAACTGATCAAAGTTGGTGGAACCCTTACCGCAGAACATCAGTTGCAGATCAAGCGATTAGGGATTGAGTCATCGATACAGCATCTTGAGGGGCTTTCGCGAAAAGAGCTGGCGGAAGTCTACCGGGCGGCGACGGTCGTTCTTGTCCCTAGTGAAGCCGAAGGATTTGGTCTGCCAGTGATCGAGGCGCTCGCGTGCGGAGCTCCGGTCATTGCCAGTGATATTCCAGTGCTGCGTGAAGTGGGCGGTGATGTTGTCGGATATGCACCGGTTGGTGCAATTGAGCAGTGGGCGTCGCTCACATCGCGATTGCTCGATAACCAAGACGCGATTGCCAGCCGAGAGCGACGACTGGCGCATGCTGCCCAATATACATGGTCTCGACATGCAGAGATCATTGCGCAAGCCTATCTGCAGTTGGCTTGAGAACGCTCGACTCCTTCGGCGTCCGTAATTTTCTCGTCCGGAATTTCTCGTCCGGAATCTCCTCGTCCGGAATCTCCTCGCGGAGGCTAGTGCTTCAACACAATTTAACTTGGGGGTTGCGCATTTGGGTTTTGTGTGCCACTTCTATGAAAAACTTTGGTTTGTCAATAGTTTGCACGACGTTGTTTTGCGATCTAAGTTACCCATTAACCCAGCAGAGGATAGGGCAACGCAGAGGTGCGACCCGAGCGCTGATTGGGACCAAAGTCGAAGCGGGTGGCGAGTGTCTTAAGTGATGCTCGTCACCTTTCTTTTTTGGCTTGTGGCTTCGATTTTGGCGAATGCGTTAAACCTTTGCAGCATGGATGCTGCGATCTTTTTTAGCAGGATGCGTTCTTCGATGGCAATGACTCGGACACTTCGGTGCTCCCATTCTTCTATCCGAGCATTTAGCCCAAGTTGGGATTCGAAAGGCGTGAGGCTGCCCCACCTGGCTACGAGCAAGTATCTTGCGATACCGCCCAGTGGCACAACGAGCTCACCTCACTACCG
>JBGSJB010000636.1:0-15373 GCA_041742175.1 Pirellulaceae bacterium | reverse complement strand
CAATAAGACTCAACAACAGAGTGCCCCCAACCTCCGTCGGGTCCATTGTCAAATACGGGATTGAAAAGAATCAATGCGTTCGGTCGCGGAGAAATGTTCAGATCGTCCTCGGCATCGTCAAGCGCTGGCAACGTTCCAGTTGCCGCGGCGACGTGGCCACCAGCCGACCCACCGCTGGCAACAATTCGATTCGAATCGATACCCAATCGTGCTGCATGCTTCCGCAAGTAACGTACCGCGGACTTGCCATCCGCGACGCACTCTTTCGGCGTTGTCCGTTGGCGACTCTTCACTCGATAGTCCGCGAGAGCAGTGACCATGCCGCGACTGGCAAGGTAACGCGCGTGCTGTTCGAATTGCTTTGGAGATCCGCTATTCCAACCGCCACCGAAGAAAAAGACCGCAGCCGCGCGTCGATCTTGTTCAGCCTTGTGACCCTCGGGATAGAAAATGTACAGATACAAATCCGTTCCCGATGCGTTCTTGTACACTTCGGCGATTGCGCCCGGAATCTCCAGCTTGTCAACTTTATCCCGCTTAGTTGCAGCCACACTCGGTGCTTGAGCTGGCCGATCAGACTGAGCGTGTAAGCTCGTGTTACCGAGCGTGTAACCGACGACCAATACAATGCAAACGAAGCGGCATATCTCGAGTGTCATCTTCAACCTTGCTTGAGTTGCGGCGGATGTTCGATGCTTGAAGACGATCAGTTTAGTTGAGCCACTGTTTTTAAGATACATTTAGTTCTCGTTCCCTGGCTCCACGTGGGAACGCACCGTCTTCGAGAGTCTGCCCCCCGCCTCGCTTATCACGACTCCGCTAATGCTCTGCCACAGAACGCTAATCCAAGAGCAACTGCCTAACAATGCGATGGCAATACTGCCAATCCAAAGCCAATAACCGATACCATACCCTGTAATCAGCGAGCGATTACCAGCCTCGTCAGTGACAAGGCTTTCATGCTGCAAGAAACTTAATGCCAACAGCAATGCAATCGCGGACGCACCGATCGAGTATCGCTTGTGGTTTGGTGACCACATCGCAAGCCATGCGACTAGCAGAGTGGGATTCGCTACCCAAGCGTTGACCCCAACTAGAACTCCAAGCCAGCCTGTCATCAGAAGACCGAATCCGTTCGCCCATGCTCGAGGATTCTCGGCCCGGTCGATGAAAAAACAATCCTGTGTTAAGCTCGCGATGAACAACAACATGCTAGCACTAAAACATACGGTGACGACGGGCGTTCGTTTTGCAAGAAAGGTGATTCTACTTGCCAGCCCCATCGTTCTCGCTCCAGATTGCCTTGGGGTGGCCTGTCGAATTTCATACTCAAGTCTCATCGTAGTTCCCTGTTTCACCGAACCATTTCCGATGGTCTCTGACATCTGACTCTGAAGGCCCATGCATCTGTTGAGCAACCAGTTAATCGCCGTGATACCCTGCCAGCTCAGCAATCGTGCTTGCGATGTCAGTAAGGGCGCAAACGCCAGACCGAATGTGCGCGCGATGCCAAGCAGCGTAAGTGGACTTAGAACGGACTTCTTGCGCAAATCCATTTGCCACAAGACTTTGGCGAGGCTGCATCGACATCACTGCTACCGCTTCCAGCGATTGCAGCCCAACACCGCAGTTGTGTGTAGCTCTTTATACGACAGCTTTAAGTCCACGTTGAAAAGAGAATCTGCTAGATCTGGATGCTGAGAAATCTTTTGATAAACGCGCATTGCGAACACGTAATTCGCGCCTTCATCAGTGTGGTGAAAGTGTTTTCACCGAAATCTCATCTTTTGAAAGCAAGAATCATGAAACGTACATCGAAACGCAATTCGCGAGAAAGCATTCTTCGCGGGCTGAAACTGGAAACGCTTGAACGCCGTGAAGTTTTCGCGGTCGGTGGACTCGACCCAACCTTCGGCGCTGGCTGGGGAAAGACCGCTACCGACTTTGGAGGAAGCGCTGACTGGTCGATGGATAGCGCCTTCCAAGCAGATGGCAAAGTTGTAGTCGTGGGTGGCACAACGGCTGGTGGAGGCAACCATAACTTTGCAGTTGCGCGATACAACAGCGACGGTTCATTGGATGCCAGCTTTGGTGGCTTCGCAGGGATTGGGGCTGGACGCGTGGTGACAGATTTTGCAGCCGGTATGGACCAGGCTCAAAAGGTACTCATCCAACCCAACGGCAAGATACTGGTAATCGGTTGGACCAATCCGTTTGGTGATGAGACTGGTGAGTATCCCGGTTATGAGAACGAACCCGTTCAAGAACATCGCTGGGCGGTCGCTCGCTACAACTCCGATGGCTCGTTGGACAACACCTTCGGTACACTTGGCAAAGTTGTTGTGCACCGGCCAGGTCAATACGACGTTGTGAATGTCGCGGGTGCGTTCATTATGGAGGACAAACTGCTGCTCGTTAGCTCAGATCCTAATACCTCACTGATCAGCCGCTTGAACCTTAGCGATGGATCGGTCGATGCAACCTTCGGAAACGCAGGGCACGTGATGGCCGATACTCCCATCCGTGTACGAGCTGCGGCCTTGCACGGTGACGGCATCGTGCTTGCCGGTCGCAGCAAAGTTGGCCTTTCAATGGCATTCACAAGAATTCACATGGATGGCTCGGTCGACAACTCGTTTGGTGTCAATGGACTCGCAGTGATTGGCCCAGAGTACACAAGTTCAGATCTCTACGCGGTCGTAGTTCAAGCCGACGGATCCATTGTCGGCGCTGGGGAAAAGTCGGTGGTTCGCGTGCTAGCCAATGGGATGGCCGACGGAAGTTTCAGCGTCGATGGAGTGACCAGGTTTGAAGATGATCTTTACCAGTTCTACGACGTTGCGCTAGGGTCCAACGGTACGATCATCGCCGCAGGTTATGCAAACTCCGGTGTCGACTTTGCAGTGGTACGCATTGGTGCCGACGGAGCTCCGGATCAAAACTTCGGAGTTGGTGGCATGGTGAAAATTGACTTTGGCCTGTTCGGATTCAGTGCTGACCGTGGGACTTCGGTGCTGACCTATGCCAATGGAAAAATTCTCATATCTGGAATTGCAAGTCAAGACTTCGGACTGACTCGCATCAACGGCGCTGCGGTGCTGGGAAACCCAGGGGGACTTTCACGTCCCGGCGGCTTGCTTGGGCAGGCACTCAACCTTCCTCAATCGCCAAGTCTATTTCGACTCGGCGGGCTGTCGAATTTGGTAGAACAAATTGACCAAGCCATCGAGCGGCAACGCATCGGGAATACACTTCCTCAGAACTCCACTCCGTCGCGGCCAACTGGGCCTGCATCTCGGCTCAATAGTCCCTCGCGCAGCCAAAGGCACAGTCTCATCGATGACTTCTTCGCTGAACTGGGTGACGATCTGAATGCTCGAGCGGGCACAGTGGCAACTCCTGGACAGCTCCCTTACCAAGTGAGCTTGCAAAGATCCTAGTAATGCAACGACAACGCTTTGAAAGTAAGCCGTCATGAGTAGCCCCGACAAGGAAGCGGGGCTGCGGTACCGGTAGCTGCGTGCCAAATGGAAGCTCAGGGTAAAGCCCAAAAACTCAGTCACCTACAAGAAACTGATGACTTGCGCGCATAACTGGATTCGATACGACGCCCTTAGTAGTATGGCGAATTGAGTTAGCGAATTGAAATGGTCACCGTAAAGGACTCGGTCATGCTTGCGGACAGAAGCAATCAAATGGACGCAGCGGTGCTCTTCGGCGGTTTAGTGCTGGTTCTCGCTGTTGGCGCTGTGTTTCTGCTCTTTCCCATGTACCAATTGCTGGATACGACCGTGGTACGACGCCCTATTTGGGATCCACCCCGGGTTGTCGTTCGAGAATCGTTGCAGGGCTTGAGGCCAGAAGATGTCGCGAGGCTCGAGCAAGATCCTCGTCAAAGGGAGTTTCTCGAAAAGCTCAAAAAGCCGATCGTGTTCGAACCCAAGCCGAGTTGGCTGGGCCGTCGGAAACGCGATCCAAACAAGCCAATCACTGGTCGCCAGTACCCGCCTAACGGCCTGCTGTACGTCTTCGTCGGCTCCGTCGCCATCTATGTTTACGCATTGAAGTATCGAGGCATTCTCTAACGCAAACAGACGCACGGCTGCAATGTGATGTAAGCAGGTCGACGGGTGCGTTTCGGGATAACTGGTGAAGTAGGATGAGGCGAGTCATGATTAGTGTTGTGGCTCCCCTTCTCCTCAGTACTCTGAGGAGAAGGGGCCGGGGGATGAGGAGCCCGAGCACTGTAGTGAGCAGTTCTCCATTGAGTGGCGGGTATTGCGATGAAGCCCATGGATGAGAAAGAGTTCTCACGTCACTTGCGTCAAACGCAGAACACCTATGAAGATCTCCTCTGGCAACTGCTGCGCAATCGGCGTCGATGCCACAAGAAGTTTCGTAGGCAGCATCCGATCGGACCATACACCGCTGATTTCTATTGTGCTGAAGAGCGATTAGTCATCGAGATCGATGGAACCAATCACTTCACGGAACAAGGCAAACGTTACGACGCAGATCGCGATCGATTTATGAAGTCCCAAGGCATTCGAGTCCTGCGGTTCACTGGTAAGCAAGTGGAGCTTGAAACTGACTTAGTGCTCAGTGAAATCGACCAAGCACTCAGCCCCTCATCCCCCGACCCCTTCTCCCCGGAGTACCGGGGCGAAGGGGAGTAGCGTTTGGTTGGCGCTTCGCTTGCTGTAGAGGAAGCCCTAGCCAACGATGACTTACAATAGAGTGAAGCACGGAGTGTTGGGTTAGACTGTCGTGTGTGCCAAGCTGGCCTGATGTTCATCAGGCGATTGAAGGGAACTGAAACAGGCTGATCATTAACCCGAACCACTCACGTGCACTTGCGTAGCAACTGAAATCCTCCTGATGTCAGCGTGGAGTAGTCCTTCGAGCAGTATCGAAAAAATTGCGATTTTTGCATTTTTCGCGCGCACAAGCGAGAATCCAGTTGCGCCTAGGGAACTAGAACGTGCCGACTCAGCGCCATTCCCACCTCGCTTCACAAGTTGTGATGCCTATGACTGATAAAGATTGCAAGGTCGCAGTGCTGCCCAATACCGTGCTGCCCAATACAGAGTTGCTCGACACAGAACCTGATCTTGGACAATACCGCGACTTTTTGAAGAACTGCTTGGAGCGTGTCTCGAACAAGTATCAAGCCAAGTTTGACGCTTCGGACATTGTCCAGGACACGTTGGCCGATGCACAAAAACACTTGAGCGATTTCCGAGGTCGATCGGAAGCGGAACTCACTAGTTGGCTCCGCCGGATGCTTTCAAGGAACCTTATCGACGCCGTTCGTCGCTTGCGATCTCGCAAACGCGATGTTGCCAACGAACGACGCATTCAACGTTCCAAGCAATGGTCGGGGCAATCAACTTGTGTTCCGTTGCGTGCCGAGCAAACTTCGCCCAGTGGTCGAGCGGTATGGAATGAAGAGTTGCTGCAAATGCAGAAGGCGTTAGAGAAATTGCCCGAAGCCCAGCGCTTGGCGATCACGCTGCATCATCTTCAGGGCATGACGCTCGCCCAAGTCGCGGTACAACTAAATCGCTCAACGGCCGCGGTCGCCGGTTTGCTTCATCGCGGACTCTGCGCACTTCAGCAATCTGTTGAGCAGCAATCTGTTGTTCGATAGCGGAGCGGAGCTATGGGGGACTCATCTTCGATTTCTTATACCGCAGAGAGCGTTGGCGGCAATTCAGAATGTTCCTTGGACGAAGCGCTCGAACAAGCGGTGTTGGCGCTTGAGAGCGACCAGCCGCTTGATCGCGATTGGTTGTTAGCCCAATTTCCGCAGTGGACGCACGACCTCAACCAGTTTATTGATAACTGGTTGACAATGGAGCACCGCACTGCGGCTTTGGTCGACAAGCAGTCGGGCGAGTTTGAAGTTCCATGCGAGAATTTGAACGGCAAAATCATCGGCGACTATGAACTGCTGGAACTGATTAGCAGTGGCGGTATGGGAGTGGTCTATCGCGCGCGGCAGATCAGCCTGGGGCGAGTGGTTGCGCTCAAGATGGTGTTAAACGCTGTTCGCGACAAGACCCGCTTTCGAATCGAAGCCGAAGCTGCTGCGTCTCTGCATCATGCGAACATCGTTTCGATTCATGAGGTGGGCGAATTTGAAGGCCAGCCGTTTCTCAGTATGCAGTACATCGCCGGTGGCAACCTGCACGATCATCTGAAACCTGGCGCGATGGCACCTCGAGCAGCCGCAGTTCTAGTGCGCACAATCGCGACCGCGGTTCACTATGCGCATCAACGCGGTGTCTTGCATCGCGACCTGAAGCCCGCCAATGTGCTTCTCGATGCAGAGCGTCGCCCGTATGTGACCGATTTTGGCCTCGCTAAACAGATCGGCAACAGCATCGAATTGACTCGCAGCGGCGCGATTATCGGCACGCCGGGATACATGGCGCCCGAGCAAGCGATGGGGCAGGTGAAGTCAATCACAGTCGCAGCGGACGTTTATGGGCTGGGTGCAATTCTCTATGCCGCCCTCACCGGCGATGCACCTTTCAAATCCGACAGCGACCTCCTCACGCTTCGCAAAGTCATCGAAGAGCCGCCGGTTAGTCCGCGCGCTAAACGCCCCGAATTGGAGCGCAACCTTGAAACGATCTGCTTGAAGTGCCTCGAGAAATCTCCAGCTTCGCGGTATGGTTCTGCCAGGCAACTGGCCGACGACTTGACCAGGTACCTTCAAGGCGAACCTGTCAGCGCTCGACCCATCGGAGTGCTGGAACGTCGCTGGCGATGGTGTGTTCGCAATCCCGCAATGGCCATCGTCTCCTTCTTCGCTGGCTTGATGCTGTCAGCCGTGGTGCTGATGTCGTTGGGGTTAGCCTGGAGAGAATACGTCGCGAGAATGGATGCGGAGTACGCGCGGATTCGCGAGAGCGCGATGGCTGAAGCAGTGGAACTGGCACGAGTTGACGCGCAGAGTAACAACGCAAAGGCTCAGCAAGCCGTCGCTGATCTGTATACAGCCAATGGACTTTGGGCAGCCAGTAGCGATCTGCATGGCGAGTCCTTGATGTGGTTCGCCCGCGCTGCCAAGCTCGACGGGATTCGACAAAGCTCGACCGCCGATAGCAAGACTCGCTGCCTGAGCTGGCTCGCGCAAAGCCCCAAGCCGATCGCTGCGTTGCATTTGCCAAGTCCACCGCAAGCAGCCACTTTCCAGCAAGACTGGCCAACGTGGCAGTGCTTACCAACACTGTCTGAAGTGATGTACAAATCAGGAGATGATTTCGGAATTTGGAATTATCAGAGTGGTGAAATCTGGCGACCGATTGGTCAAGAGCTGCCGATAACTGCAGCCTGTTGGAGCCTAGACGGCAAGCTCTTGGCGATTGCGGCGGGCAGCGGAGAACTGCGCCTACTTGATGCGGCAACCAAGGCCGCGAAAAGCACCGCTTTCTTGGATGAGCCGCTGACGAGTGTTAACTTCGCCCCCTCGGGAAAAAGACTCGCTGTAGGAACCGCCAGCAAACTCACACTGCTCAACTCGCTTAACCTAACCACCGAATTGGTACTGGACCTAGCAGCGCCTTGCATTAATTCACGGTGCTCGTTGGACGATAAGAAGATCGCCATCGTGACCGCTGATCAAAAAGTAACGGTCTACGACCTGTCCGAGCAACAGACCAAGCAAATTCTGCAGGCGCCTTGCTATTTCATAGCCAAAAACTCTTTCGCGCAACCCCTCTTGCCTGTGTTTTCGGAAGATGGAACGAAGCTGTTCGTGCGTACTGCCGACCGTCGCATCCATGTTTATGATCCTGCAAGTGGTCAGCAACTTGGTGAACCTATTGTTACCGGAACCACACTCTCGGTCGCACTCTCGCCCGACCAGAAGCACTGCGCGGCAGGCGGTGATAGCTACGCCCGCATTCAGTCAATCAACTGGAATGAAAAAGTTCCAACCTTTGTTCGCTTCAATAGTCGATTATCCCATGACGATGAGGTCACCAACTTAGTCTTTGGTGGCCGCAGGCTAATCGCCTCTGCGGGTCGAGATCGACGGGTCCAAATTTGGAATATCGGTGAAGAGAACCCGCCAGGGATCATGTTGCACGAGCGAGCGATTCCGCTGGCTACACTCACGCACACCGACAATGTGGTTGGCCTGCTGTTCCCTCGAAATGGAAACCAGCTTGTTACTGTACAACGCGATGGGTTAGTGAGAGTTTGGAAGATTCCCACCTTTGAACCTCCGGGTTACACCCTGCAAGGTGTTGCTGGAGGAACGACGATTAAGTGTGTAGATGCTGACCGTCTACTGATTGCTGGATCGACTTACGGCGGGAGCAAGGTTGTCAACGCGAGTCTCCGTCGTCTCAGAGATGGAGTGGTCGTTGCCGAGACTCCTCTGCGCGCCGTAAAGGATCGCGGTCACTTACTCGACGCGGCCTTATCCAAGGATCAAACAAAGCTCATCTCGTTACATGCTAATCCCTTACGCAGCGGCAATACCCAAGTCACCACGGATGAGACCGCCGGCAGTATCCAAGTCTGGGCCTTTCCGGATTGTCGTCCCAGCGGACCTCGCATTGCACTCAACGCAGAACCGCGATCGGTTGTCATTCATCCCAGTGAAGCCATAGCTGCGGTGTTGCTGGTCAACAGGGATTTATTGCTGATCGATTTGGAGGAAACGGCTATTTCAGCAACGTTGAAGTCGCACCAAAACAGCCTTCCTCCGGAAGTGAGTTCCGGCGCCAAGCCAGGCAATCTCCACAATGGCCAAGTCTGCTTCAGCGTCGACGGCAGGCTGGTTTACGGCTGGGGATTGGGCAACGGCTTCTGCGTTTGGGATTGGAAGAATGCAGGGCAACAATTCTCTACTGAGTTTGCTGACGAGTGGCGCGTGACTCAGTTAGCGGTTGCTCCCCAAGGTGATCGAATTGCGGTCGTCAACGACGAAGCCAATCAGGTCGCACTGATTGACGGTACTACTGGAGCTATTGCCCGCAAAATTGAACATGTTGCCAAGATTCGTTCCGTCGAGTTTTCGTCGACTGGCAATGAGATCTTGACCGCCTGTGACGATGGAAGAGCTCGGATTATCAGTGTTTTGCCCGACGATCGCCAAGCGATTGATCTGGTGCACAGCAAGAAAGTGCTCGACGCATGTTACTCGCCTGACGGCACCAGCATCGCCACGCTGAGCAGCGACATGCGCGTCTTCGTGTGGCGTGTTGGTGATCGCCAATGGGCGCTCAAGCCGATGCCCGTCCCGAAAGGGACACAAGAGTTGCTCTTCAGCCCGAAAGCAAACAGCTTGATCGCGTTGGGAATTGGCAAGGACAATGCATCCAAGATCCTCGACCTGAGTTCCTTCGACGACACCGAGGATTTGGACTTGGATTATGTGACCCGTCTCGGTGAATTGCTTTCCGCCAAATCGAATCGAGACGGCGCCGTCGTCAACTTGACTTCATCCGAGTGGCTAAAGCGCTGGGAGGCATTCGAGAGCTTCTTGCAGTACTTTGAAGGTCGCGAATTCGGCTACGAGTCGGTCGAATTCTTGGATTCGTTTAACAAATAATCAGTTGAGACGTATGAGGTGCCTTTGAAACGTGTTCGAGAAGTTGGCGGCTTCTTCCGGCTGCAGGCGTTTTTGCGATAGTGTGATAGATCATAATAGCGTAGCCGACGGCCTGCCCAGCAACGTTGAATCGCCGTTTCGGCATGACAGATGCCTTGTGACTTGGTGTCCCCAAGTCGCATTACATCTGGAGAGCCGAAATGACGCTCAAAACGCGAAACTCACTACGCTTCATCCGCCCAAGCGTTGCAATTTGGATCATCGCTTTCGCTACACCGCTGCATTCTGCCTCAGCACAAACCGATGCACCAGAGAAACTGTTTCATCAGTTGGGTACATCGAAGCCGGGTGAACCAATCGCTTCGATTCCTTGCGATCCTTACATGACGAGTGAGCAAGAGAGTCGGATTTTAGCTGTCCTGAAAACACACGATGACACCGACTGGACAGGCATCAGCCTCAAGGACCTGCGAACGCTGCTCAAAAGCCGCGTGCCTATCTGGTTGGATCATCAGTCAATCGAGTCCACCTCGATCGATATCAATGCGACGCTTCGAAGCGCCGAAGACATCGTCCCCGCTCCGATCGGTGACAAACTCGATTGCCTGCTGTCCGAAACCGGGCTCGGCTATACCATTCGCGCGAACCGTTTAGAAATCGCTGCCAAGGAAGATCTCGACAATCGCTGCAATACTCGTATCTATGATGTCACGCCGCTTGTTCTGCGAACACACAGTGGCAAGCGTGTTTTCGACTTCGATAGTCTTACCAACTTGTTGCAACAAACCGTCGAGCCTGACGGTTGGTTACAGGCAGGTGGAGCCAATGTCATGAACAGTTTCATCGTCGGCGCGCCAGGAAACGAACGCGGCCTGATCGTTGTCGGCGCAACTCACTCCGTTCAACTACCTCTGCGCACGTTGCTCGATCGACTCAACATCGCGCCACCAACCAATCCGGCTCAGCAACCACCAACGCCCTACACCCAACGAAAATCACAAAGCACTTGGGTCGGTGGCCAGTTCTAGAATCGCCGCTTCGCCGCATCAGTCTTCTCTAAGCTACCACGTCTCATCATCTACCAAGACCGGAGCCTTCAACATGCTTGCTCGCATACTCTTAATAACACTATCGTTTAGCACAACTTACTTACTCGCTCAGGAACAGCCTCAAGAAGAATCACCAGGCGTTGTTCGTCAAGTCACGTTGTATCGCGATCAAGCCCAAGTGACTCGCGAGATCGACATCGCCGCTGGACCCAACGATCGCGAAATCCATGTAGGTCGTTTGCCCGAAAACATTATCGCGGAAAGTGTCTTTGCTGAGGGTGACGAAGCGATCGAGATCCGCAGTGTGCGCATCGTTCGTCAAGCATCAGCCGATTCGAATCGCGCCGAAGTTCGTGAACTGAATGACAAGATTGCCAAGCACGCGCAGGGTCGTGAACGCGCGACACGCAAGCTGCAACTTCTCAATAAAAAGATGGATTACATCGACCAACTGATGGAGTTCTCTTCCGCGTCGACACAGACCGATATCCAACGTGGTCTACTGGATGCAAACTCGCTGGCTGAACTGTCGAACTTCTCGATGGGGAAACAGACCGAACTGAGCGATGCACAGCTTGAACTCGAACAGCAACTGGCGGTGATCAACGAACAAGAATCGTTGCTCAAACGTGAACTGAGCTTGCTGACGCAGTCATCGACGACTTACCACGAAGCCTCGCTGCAGATCGCTTCCCGCGACAATCTCGCCGGCAAAATCAAACTCAGTTACCTCGTCAGCGGCTGCGGCTGGGAACCTCAGTACACTTTTCGCGGCGAGACCGGCAAAGCGACTGTCGGCATTCGATACAACGCGTTGGTGCAACAGATGAGCGGTGAAGATTGGAAGGATGTTCAGTTGACGCTCTCAACCGCATCACTTGCTGCCACCGCCAACAGCCCCGCTCTCACGCCGCTGCGAATCCAGGTCACCACAGCCGTCGACAATTCCGTTCAAAAGGGTTTTGCCAACCAACCCCTGACTCGGCGAGCCCCGATGCAAGCGACCGAATCCCAGCTTGCAAATCAGAGCGAACCGCGCGACAACTTCGAGCGTGATCTTGAACTGAACAGTCTCGCCAACCAACTGCAAGACCTTGAATTGAAAGCCGACGCGGAGCAACTGAAAACGATCGCCTCTGATGCTACTGAGGAAGTGGCCAGTCAAAATCACTTGCTTCCAAAGTCGATCAGCCTCACGTCGCGGCAAGAACAACAGCTTGTTCAAGTTTTCGAAGTGGAACTCTCCGGGAAGTTCTATCATGTCGCGACTCCGCTACTGAGCAGCTTTGCGTATCGCGAAGCTGACTTGATCAACACGCTCGACGCGGGGCTGCTTCAAGGTTCCGCGACGATCTTTCTCGACAACCGATTTGTTGGGCGCTCGCAGATCCCATCGATCGCTAGTGGCCAGCATTTGATTGTCGGTTTTGGTGCCGACCAACAAGTCCGCACTCGTCGTCAGTTGCTCGAGAAATCCGATGATGTTCAAGGCGGCAATCGTCGCATGACTTTCAAGTACCGATTGGTCGTCGCGAACTTCAAGCACGAGCCGCTCGAATTGCGATTGTACGATCGGCTCCCATTCGCTGGCCAATCGTCGGACGTGGCCGTGCAACTCAGCCCTCCTGACCTACCGATTTCGAAGGATGGTTTGTACGAACGAATTCAGAAACCGAGCGGCATTCTTCGCTGGGACCTCGAAGTTCCCGCTGAGCGTTTTGGTGAGAAAGCCTTCGATGTTGAGTACAGCTTCTCCACTGAGTTCGAACGCACCCGCATGCTCACCACTCACCAATCCACCGAGCAACTCGAATCCGACTACATCGAACTCAGTACGCCATCCTCAGGACTCGGCGGCGGTGGCATGGGCGGAATGGGTGGTGGCATGATGCCGAGTGGTAATTTTGGCAGGTAAGTTCTTGTTGGTCCTGCTGAAGCGAGCTGTGCTACAATTGAGCGGAGGAGATTCGCATGATCGAAGTCAAGTATTCAGGTGACGCCCTTTGGGACAGGATTGAACGAGCCGTGGAAAAGGTCAAGGATCGATTGCGCCGCGTCACACGAGCCCTTAACGCCGCGAACATCCCTTATGCAGTCGTCGGTGGTAATGCTGTTCAGCACTGGGTGTCTCAAGTCGACGACTCTGTAGTGCGAAACACTCAAGATGTTGACATTATCCTCAACGAGTCTGATTTGCCGAGTGCTATTCCTGTGTTGGAAGCAGCAGGATTCATCTATCAGAAAGCTGTTGGAATTACGATGTTCTTGGATGGACCCGACGCCAAAGCTCGTGACGCAGTGCATGTCGTTTTCGCTGGCAAGAAGGTACGTGAAGATTACTCGGAGACGGTTCCAGCGATTGACAAATTTGAATGGATTGAAGATGCACGAACGTTGCCTTTCGAACAACTGATCAAAATGAAACTCACTTCATTTCGACGGAAGGACCAAGTGCATTTGCTCGATATGATTTCGATTGGGCTGATTGATGCAACATGGCTTGAGCGATTCCCGGCTCAGTTAAGTTCACGGTTACAGGAGTTGCTCGAAGATCCCGACGGGTGACGATTCTGAAATATCTATCCGAAGCGAAAACTCGCTCAGGAGCATTTGCATTCGGCAGCGGACCTCATGCATGCGGCGCAGATTAGGTGATCGAATCTTCGCTAGCGACAGCTTCGTCTCAGTGCGGAAGTGCTAGTTTGAACTCACAATCGAGTACAATAGAGCCTGGACTTAGATGTCTTTTGAACCTTGATCAGAGTCGATTTCGACCAACTTTTGAGCAGTAACAATGTCATCCACCGCTACCAAGTTGCTGACCGCTGAGGAGTTTTTTCAGTGGGTCCAATTGCCCGCCAACCGTGGGCACCGCTTTGAATTGCGAGCCGGCGAGGTTGTTGAAATGCCACCAGCAGGTAAGTATCACGGTTTTGTTTGTGGAAATGTAGCTGGAATTCTTCGTAGCTATGCAATCACAAGACGCAAAGGCTACGTTTGCACGAACGATGCGGGCGTAATCGTGGGCCGTGATCCCGATTCTGTTCGTGGTCCAGACGTTACGTTTTATGAAGACGATCAAACTGCGGAAGATATGGACCGCCAGTATGCGGTCGCACCGCCTCTGCTGGCTGTCGAAGTTGTTTCGCCAAGCGATCGCATCAATGACATCATACAGCGCGTTCGACAACTGCTTGATCGCGGTGTCAAAGTCGTGTGGGTGATCGATCCTGAGGCCCGCGACATCAGCGTTTGTGAAGTCGGTCAGCCACCTCAACTGGTGAGCAGCGATCAATTCATCGAAGGCGGCAAGTACCTTCCTGAATTCCGCCCCCTTGCAAGCGACCTGTTCCTGCTCCCCGGACGCTGACTCTGCGAGCCAGCTCTAAAGGGCAGTACTTGCAATCAACACTCGCCCTGGTTTCGTTAGAATCTGCTCTGAAGCTTGAAGTCACTTCAGAACCACGTCTTGAAAGACATCCGTGAGCCAATTGCTCTACAAGATCGAATCGCTCTTTCATCGAATCGTACCGAATCGGCTATTCAACCCAAGGTATTGCTACGTCTACCATATGCCGTGCACCTACAGTGCTCGTACGACTCTACCTCAGCTAACCATTCGCTGGGCAGGTGAAACGGATAGAGATCTGCTGTTGCAACAAACTGCTCTTGCAGATCAAAGAATGAGACATGGAGACCGCGCCGCTATTGTTCTAAATGACAATCAATTGGTTGGATGCACCTGGATTGCAACGCAAGTCTATCACGATTGGGACACTGGCCTCGACATCTCGCTCGAACCGAATGAAGCTTGGCTATACGGTGCCTGGATTCATCGCGAACTGCGAGGTAACCATCTTTACTCGCACATCATCTCGCTCACGTGCCAGACCCTGCAACTGCAATCGATCGACTCAATCCTTCTAGCCGTCGATTGGTCAAATAGACTATCGCAAAGCGTTCATCAATCCTTCGGCGCAAAACGAATCGGTTCGCTCTACGGTACCAGCCTCTGCGGTGCTCGTTTCTACAAACTCAACCACCAACTGATTCGAACTACGCCAGCATCTTAGCAATCGAAGATTTTGCTTCCTCGATAGCTTGCGGAATCTTCGCAGGCAGTTTGCCACCCGCTTGCGCCAAATCAGCCTTTCCACCACCGCCGCCACCGACAACGGGTGCAACTTCACTGATCCAAGTTCCGGCGCTCAAGCCCTTGTCAACCAATGCGTGACTTAGGCCCGCCACCAGCATGACTTTGTCTTCACCAGTGCTTGCAGCGAGCAAAATTGCCACAGGTACGTCACTCTTCTTCCGCACTTGATCGATCCACTGACGCATCAAATTAGGAGTTGCGCCAGGTGTCGCCGCCACGATGACTTGCGCACCACCCACTGTTTCAGCTTGCTTTGGTCCTCTTGCATCGCAGCGATCCGTGCGAGCACGTCGCTCATCGAAACATTGAGCAACCTCGAGGCTTCGCGCAGCACGGCGCGCTTGGCAGCATAACCGCTTGCCACAGCCGGTTTCTTCGCCGCAGTGGTCGGTGCCTGCGCTCCACCGCCGCCAGCAAGCTGCTTCTTCAATGCGCGCACATCTTGGACCAACGTGCGAATCGCTTCGGCAACGGCGTCCGGCGAACAGGCAAGCGAATTAGCAGCAGCCTCCAGTGTCGCTTCGACCTGCTTGCGATGCTCAAGGGCTCGCGTGCCAGTCAATGCAACGATGCGTCGCGTGCCAGCCGAAACACTCT
>JBGSJB010000635.1:0-2285 GCA_041742175.1 Pirellulaceae bacterium | reverse complement strand
CGCAACTTGTTTGCCCAGTTGCCGATGCCGCGCGAGATAGACGGACGCCATGCCACCGTGCCCCAGCGGCCCCAACAGTTCATACGGACCAAAGTCGCCCGCCGGCGGCTGCCATGCAGGGCTCGCTTCAAAGTCGGCCAGCGGTTGCTTCTTCGCTTGAGCCAACGCGTACGCGAGAGCTGAGTCAGCGGGCGGCGCGGAGTCCACGCCAGATTTTGCTGAGTCGCAGTTGTTGCGACTGCTGCGAACGAACTCAATCAGCGTTTCGGGATCGCGTTCGAGCGCTGCGACCGTCTGTTCGCAATCGTCGCATTGCGTCAAGTGCGACTCGATCGCTTCACTTTGTTCCGCATCGGTCCAGCCGGAAACATATTCCTTCAGCTCATCGCGCGGAATGCATTGCAAAGTCGTCATCGAGAATCCTCCGGTATGGAACTTAAGCTTTCAATATAAAGTAGCTGCACTGATTGAAAACGAGCGTGCTATACTCCTAGAACGAATTCAGCGTGACACGACTTGGCAAAGCAAACTATGGCGACAGTTCAAAGCGATTCGAAGAGCTCAGGAGCGACGCGAGAGAGTCTGATCGCGCGAGCTCGAAATCGCCAATCTGCAGCCTGGTAGGAACTGGTCGAATTGTACGGGCCGCTGGTCGCGCATTGGTGTACACGTTGCAAGCTCGATTCGCATTCGGCGGCTGATTGCGTCCAGGAAGTTTTTGTAGCGGTCGCGCGTTCGCTCGATCGTTTCCAGCCTGACAAGTCCAACGGAGCGTTTCGCAGTTGGTTGTGGACAATCGCCTCCAACAAGATTCGCGATCATGTGCGCCGCAATCGCCATCAGTCACCCGCAGTCGGCGGCAGCACCGCGCTGCAGCAACTGCAAAATTTGCCTGATGGCATTGTGAATGAGGACGCATTCATTCCTGATGAAGAACCAAGCAGCGAAGCGGCATTGCAGCATCTGGTAGCGCGTGGACTTGAGCAGGTACGCGGAGAGTTCGAAGTGCGGACGTGGGAGATTTTTCACCGAACGGTAATCGATCAAGTTCCAACACACACTGTAGCGGTTGAATTTGATATCACTGCTGCTGCAGTTCGGCAAATTCGCAGCCGTGTGCTTAGACGATTGCGTCAACAACTCGGCGATGTGACTTGAGCGCAGGAATGTTGATTGACGCGAAATGGACCTGGACTTCGCGCGGAGCATTCTGCTATCGAAACGGTTGACCGAAGCACGTAACGACCGTACCGGCCACAAGTCCGCAGCGATCCGTTGAGTGCCAGCAAACCACTTGGGAAACTTCGCGGATGAGATGTCGATACCAAACTGCGCTCGTAGCCTTCGCCTTCTGGGCGTTTGCGGCAGATTTTGGCTCGCTCTGCTCGTCGGAACCAACGACTACTTGGGCTTCGCAAAAGCAGGTTGGACGATTTCACATTCACAGCGATTTTGTGCTCGCCGATGACGAACCGCTCCTCGGCGAACTGGGCACGATCACGCAAGAGGTTTCCCAGTTGCTAGCGATCCGCAGCGAAGAGGAACCGATCTACGTCGTTCTATTCTCGAATTCAAAAGAATACGGGCGATACCTCAAGCGCTATTTCCCGACTGTCCCAGAGCGCCGGGCGTTATACATTCAGAATCGCGGACCCGGCATGTTGTTCGCGCACTGGCATGAGAATGTAAAAGTCGATATTCGTCACGAAGTTGTCCACGCACTCCTTAATTCGCAATCCAATCCGATGCCGCTTTGGTTGGATGAGGGCTTGGCTGAGTACTTTGAAGTCGTCGAACGAGATCGAATGCACGCCAATCCGCACTTGCCATATGTGATCGCCACCACGCAACTGGGTCAAGTTCCGAACCTTGAAGAACTCGAACAACTGACGACCATCGAGCAACTCGGTACGCAGCAGTATCGCGACAGTTGGGCTTGGGTGCATTTTCTGTTGCATCGACGCGCTGAGACTCGTCGGTTGCTCGTCGAACAACTCGCCCTTCACCGTTCGAATCCAAGCGCCAAGCCGTTGTCGCGAACTATCGGAACTGCGCTTCCGAACTGGCGCGAAGAATTCATCGAGCACTTCAAGACGCTTTCCGCAACCACATCGGCAATGCATAATCGAGTTCTAAAGTGAGCCTGAGGCGCTAGCCTGGATATTGCATAAGTTTATTGGCTTGGGCTTATAGCGCGAAAGCCTTAGTTCTGATATGTACAGGAGTTACAACACTTCAGCACAACCAGAATCAAGGCTTTCGGCAATGACAGATCGTACACTAAA
>JBGSJB010000634.1:0-7334 GCA_041742175.1 Pirellulaceae bacterium | reverse complement strand
CGCAGTGGACTGCATGCGAACGCGGTTTTGGTGTAGCGCGACATTTCCTGCGGGCTGGGTGGTTCGATTTGAGCGAGAGTGCCTTGGAAAAGCCCGCCGATGTATTCTCGAGTTGTCTTGGGTGGATCGTTGAGCGGATTTGGGCCACCGCGATTTGCTTTGGAGGTCAAGCCTTTGCCGTTGGCGACATAGATCTTGCCATCGTGTGGACTGAAGCGAGCGCAGGTCGGATACCAACCGACTGGAATGAAACCGAGCGAACGACTGTGACCGCGGTCGCTGACATCGATCACTGCGACATTGTTGTTGGTTGCGTTCGCGATCAGCAGGACGCGTTCATCGGCTGAGAGCGAAACGCTGTTCGGTGTGCTGCCGTTGTCGGCAGTGGCGAACAGTGCGGAAGAGATCGTTTCAAGATGCTTGCCGCTTTCCACGTCGACAACGGTAACATTATTGCTGTTCGCACAAGCAACGTAGAGCGTCTTGTTGTCCTTTGTTAAAAGCATTTCAGTCGGATGCGACTGAGTTGGCCAAGTTTGTTCGATGGATCCAGTATCGAGGTTTAGCACTGCGACGGCGGATTGTCCCCAGAGGCTGACGTACAGTCGCTTGCCTGTTGGATCGGGTAGTGCGAAGTAGGGATACGAGTTGGCGGGAAAGTTGTACAGCTTCTTTTTATCGGGAGCATCGATGTTCATCGTGAACAGCGAGTCGCCCCATGGGCAAGCGATGTAAAGCGTCTTGTCATCGGGGCTGATCGATAGGCCCGCGGGCACATGTCGCTCTTTCACATCGGCGACGCGCAGTTCGCGGTGTTCGGACAAGTAGCCATCTTGGAAGCGGAACTGATGTACGACTTCCTTCTCAGCTCCGCTGGCAAAGAGTTGCGAGCCCATCGAGTTGAAGCACAGTCCGACGAAGGTCTCGGGCATGCTTGCTCGGGAAACGATTTTGAAGTCTTTCAGATCGACGATGACGACTTCGTGATCGCCGTAGCCTGCATGCAAGACGGCTGCGAATTGGGAGGTTGGATGCATGGCGATGGTGACTGGAAAGTCGCCGAGGGCAAGTTGGTTACCGGCGGGTTTGAGTGACCACTGAGTTGGCAGAAGCAGTTGTCCGCTGGGTTGCATGCCGGGCAAAAGTTTTGCGGCTGCGGGCGTGCGTTCTTGGCAGTGCGTGAGCGATGCGAAAGCCACGAGAACCCAATGACTTAGTAGAACTGCGTTGCGTTTTTTCATGACTTTCCTCGGATGTTGGAGAATTCTGCGTGCATTGTAGCGAGGCGAATGAACCGCGAACTGTCTTCATGGTTAATTCACGCTTTGGAAACGCAGTCCGTGGATTCTCGCGCCGCAAAAGGGGCTAGAGTGAGGGGTAAATCGCTTCCAAATTCTTAACGATTAATTAGACTCACTTGGAGTGAATTTCCTCGGTTTGTCTTGCTTTGTAGGGCGAATGGACTCTTGAACCTTGTTTTCGAGCAACTAGGGCGGGCCAGAGGTCAAGTTCGTTTTCCGCATGGTTGCGTCTAAAGTCTTATTGAATTCTCGGATGAGAGTTCGCGTGATTGCTGGAGAATCGTCATGGGTCAATGTCACAAGTGCAACTTTCCTTTGAAGGAAGGGGCGATCGCTTGTCCACAATGTGGCGATGTGATTATTCCGCTGGACGATACGCATGGCACCATTCACCAATTGGATGGTGAGACCACCAAGACGATTGACTTCTCGGCTGCCTCCGAGAGTGTAAGCGAAGAAGTCGGCAGTGAAGTGGTGGGCGACAAGACGATCGATTTCGCGGCTGAGAAGACTTTAGATCTTTCGCAGCAGACGATTGACTTCAGCGCGAGTGACTATATTGCGCGGTTAGCGCGTGAGAACGCGGAGCAGGTCGAGCCGGGCATCGAATTGGAGAACGCTGGGACGGGTACGGTCGACGCGACTGGGCCGGATTCGGATTCGATCCATGACGACTTAGGGATTGAAGATGACGAGCTGGTGATGGAGCTCGAAGAGGATTTTGGAACTGATGCAGCGGCGCGTACGCTTGACGCAACGGGTGGTGATATTACGGATGGCGATGATGCAGGTGGTTCGACTCATGTGGCTGCGACACCGTCGGACGCGTTTGGCGACGATCAGATGACGTACGTCGTATCGCCCGACAGTCCCTTCTTGGATGAGCATAGCGATGATGTTGGGACGGTGCATTTGCCATCGACACCGAGTGAGAATGCGGGTGAGCGGACGGCGGTGTACAGTTCGTCGGAGTCCGCACCGGGAACGGTGGAAGCGGGAAGTTCGGGGACCGAAGGGCGGTTGAAGCGGTTGTGGGATGGCGTGGTGGGTTCCAGTGAGAATCCGATGCACTCGTTGCAAGCGACCGGTCTGCAAGCTTCGGATTCCATCTTCGAACGTGTGGCAACGCGGCGTGTGGCGGATGGAAGCGCGCGTGGTGATCTCGAAGCGGATTATCAGATTGTCAACAAGTTGGGTGAAGGGGCGATGGGCATCGTCTTCTCGGCTCGGCAGACGACCATCGATCGCGTTGTAGCGCTGAAGATGGCGAAGCCGAGTTTTCAGCAGAACGAAGAGAGCCGGCGGAGGTTCTTGTATGAGGCTCAGATTACGGCTGACTTGGACCACTCGAATATTGTGCCGATCCACGAGTTGGGTGCGAATGAAAGCGGCATGCTCTTCTATTCGATGAAGCTGGTGCAGGGTACTGGCTGGAATGCGGTGATTCGCAAAAAGACGCGCGAGCAGAATTTAGAGATCTATATGAAGGTCACGGATGCGATTGCATTTGCGCATTCGAAAGGGGTAATACATCGCGACTTGAAGCCTGAGAACACGATGCTTGGGCGGTTCGGTGAAGTGTTCGTGACCGACTGGGGCACGGCGATTAACCAGACGAAAGACACCACGGGGCTTGCGCGACCAGCCAGGCAGGGTGACAAGTTTGTCATTGTTCAAGATGGTAAGAAATTCCGACGTGGGGACACGATCGCATTTCTGAATGATGATGAGGTCTTTGAGCAGCGTCAGATCGTAAGCGTCGATGATATTGATCCGAATCGATTGTATCTGCGCAAAAAGTTGTCGCATACTTACGATTCGCTCAAAGATCTGCGTGTGATGAAGATGATGAACATGGCTGGGACGCCGTGTTATATGGCGCCAGAGATGGCTGGGCATGATCTGCCGAAGATCAGCAAGTTGAGCGACGTGTATGTTCTCGGTGCGATCCTTTACGACATCGTGACTGGTCGTGCGCCGCATACCGGCAAGTCGGTTACTGAGTGCTTGCGAGCTGCGCTAGACAACAATGTCATTGTCACAGGCAATGATGATCCGTTGCTGAAGATCGCTTACAAAGCGATGGAGTCTGAGCCGGAGAATCGTTACCAGTCGGTGGAGGAGTTGCAGGATGCGGTTCGAGAGTATCGTCGTCACGCGGAGAGTATTGCGCTGACGGATCGCTCCCATGAATTGCTTGAGCAAGCGATGGTTAAGGGCGATTACGAGATGTATTCGCGGACGGTGTTCGGCTATCGCGATGCGATTGAGTTGTGGCCTGAGAACCAGTTGGCTGTGGCGGGTCTGAAGAAGTCTCGGCTAGCGTTCGGTGAAGCAGCATTTAAGAAAGGTGATTACGACTTGGTGCTGCAGACGGTGGATCGCACTGAGCAGGCTGAGGACGCTTTGTACCTGCGAGCTGTGGAGGCGAAGAAGAAAGCGGAAGGACGCGAGAAGTCGCTGAAGAAGTTGCAGAAGGCGATCACAGCGGTGGTCTTGTTCGCTGTGGTTGGTCTGTCGGGGGCTGTCGGCGTTCGCATTTTGGCAATGGGGAAGTGCGACGGTGGCAACACGAAAGGCTGAGACCCTCGCAAAATCCAATGAGCAACTAGCGATTAGCGAATCCGAAGCGAAAGTAAAGGAGATCGCTGAGCGGCTAAAGGCTGAAGAGCTTGCCCTTAAGAATGGAGAATTAGCAAAGAGCGAGGAGGCGCAGAAGCTTGCAGCGGAAGAATCAGCGCGCTCAGCTAGGGAAGCGGAGAAGACGGCTCGAGCAGCAGAGAAAACGGCGCGCATTGCTGAGCAAGCAGAACAAATAGCGCGTGCTAAACAAGAAGAGCAGGCACGAATTGCTCGTACAGCAGAAAAAGCTGCGAGGGCGTCGGAGGCTCTTGCTAAACAACGCGCCGCGAAAATTCAGCTGGGGGAATACAGTTCGTCGCTGGCGCTTGCCAAATCGCAGTTTGAGTCGTTTGACGTGGCGCAGGGGCAGTCGACGATTGCGAAGCTTGCTAGTTTGCCCGTGGATGTGTTCGTTGATAGCGCGAAGCCGGATGTACCTGACTTTTCAACTTGGGGATGGCGGCGGATCAACTTGCTCAGCAACGGTGACTTGCCGATCACAACGCCGCTCGGTGAGGTGACTGCGTCCGGTTTCGCCGCCAAGTCGAGTAGAGCTGTCATTGGAACCAAGGAGGGCGCGATCGAAGTGCTTCGACTTGAGGCGGGCAAGTTTGTAACTCAAGGAAAGTATGTCGAAAAAGGCGCGGTGATCACGGCTGTTGCGATTTCACCGGACGGGGCCGAGTGCGTGTATGCGTTCGTTCGCAATCAAGAGGCGGGGCTCAAGCGTTGGAATGTGGCGGAGGCTGAGCCTCAAGCGGTTGCGGCGGCTGAGAAGCGACAGTTCCAACGAATCGCTTACACGACAGAAGGCGATAAGTTGCTAGCAGGGATCAACAGCGGCATCTGGA
Source organism: Pirellulaceae bacterium (assembly GCA_041742175.1). GTDB lineage: Bacteria > Planctomycetota > Planctomycetia > Pirellulales > Pirellulaceae > Aureliella. The sequence continues at coordinate 2,560 of JBGSJB010000634.1, read as the reverse complement.
TATGGCAGCGCGACGCGAAGTGGTACGAGTTAAAGAAGCCGACGCGCGTTGAAGCGATTCGCGGCGATTTGTTGAGTGTGCAAAATATTTCTCCGACGCAAGTGTTAGTTACGACGCACTTCCGTGGTGAAAACGCTTTGTTGAGTGTGCTCGACCATAAAACGGGCGACGTGAAGAGGTTGACTTTGCCCTCGCTGGGTACTGATCTGAAAGTTGCATCGCATGCGTTGGTCGATAATCAAGTGATTATAGGGCTTGCCAACAATCAACTCATGGTGGGCACATTGAATCTGTCGGCTGGTACGATTACCGACGTGAAGGAACTGGAGGATAAGCACCGCTCACCTGTTACCGCGATTGTGGCAGATGCTGCGGGACGTGTTGTGACGGCTAGTAATTCTGAGCCTGTGGCACACGTGTGGAAGTACGTGAATAAAGCTTGGCTGTACGATGCCAACTTGACTGGAACGCCGAACAATCTGGCCGATGTGGGCACGCTCGGTGCGGGTCAAATCCTCGGAGTCGGTGAGGCTGGCGTGGTAATTGCTTGGAATGTCGAACGACAGAAGCAGCGGGAGCGATTGCAGCGGCAATCCAGAGGCGAAGTGGAAAGTTATGTTTCTCCGGTGCACTCAGTAGTTGCGGGCGCGAGTGACGGTATGGCGTTGGCTGTAGACGATAACGGCGTGGTGGATCGCTGGAGTTTAGTCGACGGAAAGAGTGAGTTGATCGATGCGCAGCGCTGGAGTTACGTTGGGCATACGCCGGGCGCTGAGTTGGTAGATTCAGCGATCGACCTTGACCGGGGTGTTGTTGTGACCGCTGCGCGACTGCGAAACGCAGAGAAGAAGTACTTGAAAAATCCTTCACACGATTGGGAATTTTGCCTTTGGGATGCTGCGAGCGGCGCGATGTCGAAACGCTGGAGTGTCGAAAATCGCAAGTTAGATGAAAAGAAGAGCGAGTCGATTGAGCAGCGGATTTCGTTGGTTGATGGTGGTCAGAAGATCTTGTTTTCAAGTGATCGTGAGACACGATTGGTCGACTTGGAATCCGGCAAAGACAGCTTGGTGAAAAGCGATTTCGGAAGCTACTTCGCGGTACCGCATCCGCAGCGCGAATCGTTGGTGATGTTGGTGAAGCGCTCTGGAGCGATAAGGTTGTTTGATCTTGAGCAACCCTCGACGTGGGAGAATTCGTCGCTGCAAGAGTTTACCTTGGCGGGCTCGAGTGAGCAGCCGCTGCGAGGAGTTTGGTCGCGCGACGGACAGCGTTTCTACTTGGCATTTTCGGCTGGTGGCGTGGCGGCATTTTCTTGGAGTGGCGGTAGCGTCAAACTGACTTGGTCGAATCGCAAATTGGAGGACGATCCGCGATTCGCGAAGATGCGCAGCGCATTATTGATTCGCAGCGGACGAGTGCGATCGCACTTAGAAATGGATCTGATGGTGGATGATTCGAGTGGCGTGGATGTGGTGAATATCGCCAGTCGTAATCGTGAGTTGGATGGCGAAACGAAATTGTTGAAGCTGCGATTCGCGAGCAACGATCCGGAGTTGGTTGGGGAGGCTTTCGTTAAAGATTTGCGTTGGTTACAACAGCAGGATGGACAGGTGAAGTTGTCGAATCGACTGCATGATTCATTGGTGTTGGATAAGAAACGCATTCGATCGCGTCAATCGCTGGACGGAAAGGTTTTCGTATCGACTGATTCGGCGCAAGTATTCGGGCTGCAGGAAGGCAAACAGCAGGTGATGAGTTACGGGCGCGCGAAGTTGGTAGACGCTTCGGGTGCTAGCGATGGCAAGTCGCTGATGGTCTTGCTTGAGGACGGCGCGATTTGGAAATTCAGTGCGACGGATGATAAACCTTGGCGGCGCATGAGTTACTCTGCGTTGGGCGCGAAGGCGTTGAAAGTATCGGCAGATGGCACGAAGTTAGCAATCATTAGTGCGGAAGGCGCCAAAATTCTGTCGACGGACGATGGTGCGCTGTTACAAGAGTTAGGTGATGTTGCGACAGTTAATTGGGACGCAGGGCACGGGAGCCGCTTAGCAGTAGCTCGCGTGGACGGGTCGCTGGCGATCTGGTCCGACGGGCGCTTGCAACCGCTGGCAATGAAAGCTGATGTTACTGGTGAACAGGTAGTTGACGTGCAGTTCTTCAAGGAGTCTTGGAAGAACAAATCCGTCGCACAGCGAGAGCACCTGATGGTTCAGACGGAAAACAAGCGGAACGGGCGGCTGCAATTTGTTTCGTTGGATGGAGTGGGAATTGCGGTTAACGAGGATGCTGTTGCAGCAGATAAAGCTGAAGCACAAACTCTGTTGCTGGGTACTCGGGTAAAGGCTTCGCCGACCGAAGGGATTGTTGTTAGTGGAACTTCGGGCGGAACGGTGACGATTTGGTATGCAACGCCAAGCTATGAAGCCAACCCTCGGCAGTTGTTTGATCTCGAGGGGCATCGCGGAGGCCGGGTAACATCAGTTTCGTTCTCCAGTGATGGCCAGACGATCATTACGGCTGATAACGAAGACCGATTGTTCGCTTGGCTGTCGAG
>JBGSJB010000633.1:0-15398 GCA_041742175.1 Pirellulaceae bacterium | reverse complement strand
TGCGATCATGCAACACCGTTGGTCAGGAACTGCATACGTTAGGCAATACCAAGTCGTATTGCTGCCGTTGTGCCAAAGCGTGTCGGACTCAGCCCATTTAGGTTTTTGTGCGACCCAACCTCCCGCGTAGTTGCCATCGAAATCTGGCTTTAGCAAAGTCTGCCACACTTCGTCGCTTACTCCCAAGTCAGTGGGCGCTTTCTTACCTGCGAACAGCAACACGAAGCGAGACCACTCAGCGACCTGCAAGTGCACACGCCCCGATGGATTCATCAACGAGGGGTTATCGATGCGCGTAGGCGAGAAATTCAGCTTGGCTTTCGCACCAAACAACTCGGACACGACAGCACTTAAGTCCAGCTGGACCGTGTGGCCGAACGCGAACGCTGGCTGCGGATCTTTTTCTAACTGATCATTACCAACCGGTCCGAAACCAGCGCTCTCCATCTTCAGCGGTTCGAACAGTCGCTTGCGAATGACCGCTTCCCAGCTTTCACCTCGAATCTTTTCGACGATGTGCCCCAACAAAGCAAATCCGACGTTTGAATAGGCAAACGTCGGCTTCTTCGGTCGCCTGGTTTTCACCAACCACTCAAGAGTCGCACGTCGCCCCGCTTGCTCGTCGTTCGCATATTGCTTTGCGATCTTATTCCAATCAGCGTTGGCTGGGGCGCCGCTTCGATGCTGCAGCAACTCATTGACAGTCACTGCACTCCACGCAGAATCCGCCAAGCCAGTCACGTTTGGAAAGATCTCAAGCAAAGTTGAATCGAACTTCAGCGAACCTTCGGTGATCAACTGAGCGACCAACAATCCAGTCATCGCTTTCGTGCATGATCCGATGTGCACGGCGTCCGATGCGACGACAGGTGTGGTTGAGCCCCACTTGCGAAAACCCGCAGCAGCAATTGCACTGCGACCATCGACATAGAATTTCCCAGCCCACATGCCTGGAAGCTGATGCTTCTCAAGCGCTCGTTCCAGTACGTCGCGAACTCGATCATTGGAGTTCGCAACAGCAATGGATGCAGCCGGCGCATCTTGAGCGATCAAGTGAGACGAACTGTTCGCAAACGGAAGACAGCAACATAAAAATTGCAAGAAGCGACGCATGGCGGCTCCTGAATGTAGTCTGGGCACGGTTGGATAGTCGCAAGGAAAATGTTAAAGCGTCATTTTATCCGCTTCGGCGTTCTAGAATATTGAAAGCGATGATTTAGAGCCGAAAACGAATCAGCCAGCGATTTGCGATAAGTTGTCCGATTCGAGAAATAGCGATTCACATTCTCGTTGCAATCGCATAGCATCGCACCCATCGAATTTTTCGTTTATCGCAGTTACGTTTATCGCAATTCGCAGACGGATCGCTTCGCGATTTCTTACAAACAAGCTATGTCATCGCAAAACATGGATCAAACCGGATCGTCGATCTCGAAGCTCAGCTCAGAGCAGCAGCGAGCTCTGCTGGCAGAGTTACTGCGCAAGCGAGCTCTGGATACGGCGGCTGGGTCGAATTCGTTCCCAATGTCCGCCGGCCAACAAGGCTTGTGGTATGCGTACTGCCGCGATCCGTATGCAACGCCTTTCAATGTTTTCTTGCCAGCCCGAATTCGATCCAATTTGGATCTGAACGCTTTACAGAAAACCGTGGAGTTCCTTGCAGATCGCCATGCATGCTTGCGAACCACGTTCACGGACAAAGGCGGCGAACTGAAGCAAGTTGTTCACGCGAGTTTGAAGCCAGAGTTCAAGGTGTTCGACGCCAAACATCTACTTGCTGACGAGACGCAACTGCAGGCGATGATTTCCACTGAGTCGCAGCGGCCATTCAACTTGCAAGACGGACCGATGCTGCGGCTAGCCGTTTTCCAACTTGCAGCTGACGATTACGTTGTGCTGGCGTCGACGCATCACATCGTGGTCGATTTCTGGTCCTTGATACTTATGTTAGCGGAACTGCGGCAGGTTTATCCGAGTTTCGTCGATGGTCGTTCGCCCAATTTGCCAACAGCCACGAATAACTATGCCGAGTTTGTCGCTGAGCAGCGCGCGATGCTTGAAAGCCCCGCGAGTGAACGGCTGCGAAAATATTGGAGCGAACAACTCCGCGACGCGCCGACAACGCTCGACCTGATAACCGACTACGAACGACCGCAGGCTTTCTCTGGTCGAGCTTCGATACAATCGCTCGAGTTGACCTCAGAAGCCTGCGCTCGCATATTCGAATTAGCAGCCAGCGCCCGAACGACTCCCTTCACAGTCATTCACGCGGCGCTGCAAGTTCTGCTGAGTCAGTTGACTGGTCAGCGCGAGTTTCTCATTGGCAGTCCCTTTTCCGGTCGCAGTCATCGCAAGTTCGAATCGACCGTTGGCTTTTTCGTAAACATGCTGCCACTGCGAGCCGATTTGCGGGGCGAACCTAGTTTTATGCAGTTGATTGAGCGTACCAACGCCGCTCTGGTGGGTGCACTCGAATTCGAAACGTATCCATTCTCGGAAATCGTGCGTGACATCAACCCACCGCGCGACGCCAGCCGCAGTCCTCTGTTTCAAGTTTCATGTACTTTTGAGAAAGCTCAGTTGCGATCTGAGTCGGGCCGCGCAGGCTTCCTCTTTCCTGGCGAACGCGAAGTCGCATCGCTGGAAGGTCTGCAGCAAGAGAGTTTCTATGTACCTCAGCAGACATGCCATTACGACTTGGAGTTTATTTTTGAGCATAACGAACGCGGCTTGCGGGGGATGATTTGCTACTGTCGGGACCTGTTTTCGTCGGATTCGATGCAAGCGATGGCGGATAACTTTGCGTACATTTTAAATGCACTGCTAAGCGAACCGCAGCGCTGCGTGTTCGATAGCGCAGCGAAGAAATATAGTGAACCATCGCGCGCACTTGCGAACAATCAGTACGCTCCCGAGACGTTGTGTGAGTTGCTCGAGAGTGCCGCAGCGGACAACTCAGCGATAGCGCTGCGAACCGTATCCGAGTGCTGGACATTTGAGCAGTTGATGTCCGTTGTCCGCTCGCATGCCAGCATGTTACGCAGCGACATGAGTCTGCGAAGCTTGAGTGAACAAGCGATTGCGCCAGTCATCGGTCCGAGTTCACCGGAGACGCTGATGGCGATTCTCGGAGTGATGTTTAGCGGCGCTGCGGTCGTTCCAATCGATAGCGTTCAGCCAGCGATAGCGCGCGACGAACTCGTGGCGGATACAGGAGCAACCGTCGTACTCGAAGCACCTTTCGATCATGTACGCGTTTCGGAGAGTACGACTAACGATTGCGGTTCGCCGAGCGCATCGGACTTGGCATACATCATTTACACTTCAGGATCGACCGGTCGACCGAAGGGCGTGATGATCGAGCATCAAGCGATTTGTAATACTCTGCGATGGCGTCATGCAACCGTACCGGTGCAAGCCAGAGATCGAGTGCTGTTTCTGTTGTCGCTTCAGTTCGATGCCGGCTTGGGTATCGCACTCGCAACGTTAACTCAAGGCGCTGAACTTGTCTGGGCGGACCCAGCGGCGAAAACGGATGTGCATGCACTCGTCGAACAGATCATTCGAGATCGCATTACGGTGTTGCCCGCGATCCCAAGTTTGATGCGACTGATTGTTGAGCATCCTAAGTTCAAGGAGTGTCGCAGTCTGCGAATGCTGTGGACAGGTGGCGAAGCGATGTCGCGCGAGCTGCCAGCGCTTGTTGAACAACGCTCGCAAGCCAGGCTGTGGAATCTCTATGGACCGACTGAGGCGGCGGTCGAAGCGATTGCAACTTCGATTGAATCACACGACCAACGATGTTCGGTTCCTCTCGGCAAACCGATTTCCGGCGTGGATGTGTTCATCGTGGATGAAGCGCTGAGAACGCTACCCGACACCGCCGCTGGGCAGTTGGCGATTGCAGGTCGCGGACTTGCGCGCGGTTATCTGAAACGCCCGGAACTGACGACTGAACGATTTGTCGCGCTAAATGTTGGCGGCGAAAGCGTCCGCGTCTATCTGACTGGCGATCGTGGACGTCGACTTAAGAACGGGCAGTTCGAATTTCTTGGGCGGACGGATTTTCAAGTCAAGATTCATGGCTATCGCATCGAGCTGGAAGAGATCGAGCAGCATTTGCTTGAACATCCACTCGTTGCTCAAGCGGTGGTGACGGTCGTCGATCCGGATTCCCTCGCAGCGCAGTTGGTTGGCTACGTTTGCCTCCGGGAGTCGATAGAAAGCTGCGATTTATTAGCGGCGCAGATTCGGCGCGAAGTATCAACGCGCTTGCCCGCCTACAAAGTTCCGGTGCAACTAGTTGTTCTTGATTCGCTACCGATGACTTCGAGTGGCAAAGTGGATCGCAAGCGGTTGCCTAAAGTCTCGGTTCAAACTGCCGAACGCACGCATGTGGCGGCCGGTACGCCGCTCGAAGAATATCTCGCAGCGGACTGGTGCGCGGCGCTAAAGTTGGAAAGCGTGAGTGTCGATCAAAATTTCTTTGAGTTAGGCGGAAGCTCTCTGCAAGCTGCGACGCTGACCGCCAAATTGACGGCGAGATTGGGCGTGCATGTGCCGACTTCGCTGCTGTTCGACTTGGCCAATATTTCGCAGGTCGCACAGCGGTTAGTGCAGTTGTACGAAGTTCAAATCGCGGAACGCTTTGGAATGAGTTCGGTTACGGCTTACGCATCCGGCGGTGACTTGCATTCCACATCGTTTTCAGCCTTTGAAACATCGAACCAACTGCATCCCCTGCTCGCTCCGCTTAAGACGACAGGCGACCGGATACCGCTGTTCATGGTGCATCCGCCTGGCGGAATCGTCATGTGTTACCGGGAGCTGGCTGCGCGTGTCGAACCGCATCAGCCGCTGTATGCGATTCGGTCACGTGGGTTGCATGGTCAAGAGCCTTTGCCGCAGACGATTGAGGAAGCGGCCCGGGACTACATCGGTGCCATGCAATCTTTGCAGCCAACCGGGCCGTATCGTCTGGGCGGGTGGTCGCTTGGTGGTCTGTTCGCACTTGAAATCGCAACTCAATTGTTGGAGCGTGGCGAAGCGGTGGAGCAGATGTTGATGCTGGACACGGCGATCCCGGATGGAGCGGCACAGTTGGTGCCAAGCAACGAATTGATTAGTGCTGGCAGCGAGTATGGACTTCATCTGTCGTTGAACGAGTTAAACTCACTGCATCCCGACGAGCAATTACCGCTGCTGTGGCAGCACGCACAGAGCTTGGGCGTGTTGCGTGAGGAGACGCCGCCTGAAGTCGTTAAGCAGTTGCTTCAAGATCTCAAATCGCTTTTCCATCATCACATGGAACTTGCAACGCGTTACCAAGTGCGCCCTTATCCAGGCGTGATTACGTTGATTCGTCCGACGGAAGTTCCCTTCGAACAACACACATCACCCGATCGCGGCTGGCGATTCGTCGCGCAGCATGTCATCGTGCGGTATGTCAGCGGTCATCATCACAGTATGGTGCAGATGCCGCACGTGATCGAATTGGCAACGGCGATTGAGTTGCAGTAGCACGCGGGACGGATCGGTGAATCACTAGCTCGGCTTACTGCGAGACTACGAAGTTGGTCGAACTGTGGTCGGCGTACTTTGGTTACTTCGAGTCTTGGGTTAGTCGTCGGTCGGCCTTGGCTTAACAACTTCGTCGCACTGGCGGAGCCCAGTGGCACACGTGGAAGCATAAGCTCATTTGAAATCATAAGCACTTCGGACACAACGTCTAAACTCTTGCGTATCTGCTTAGATACCGGCGGCGAGGAAGCGCTGCGTGAATTTGTTGCGACGGACGATGCGGCGAGCGATGCAATAAGTTGTTAAGCCGATCGCCACGCCAACGGCATCAGCGGCAACGTCCCAGATATCGCATGTGCGGCCGGGAATGAATTGCTGAGTCCATTCGTCGAGCACTGCGTAGAGCAGCGCGACGAGAGCGGCGATCACAAGGATCTTGCCGAGACTAAAGCGGCTCGACGGAATCGCCCAGCACAGCAGGAAAGACAGGCCAATGAACGCACCGCAGTGGTAGACCTTGTCCGAAGCGTTCAGACTTGGCATTGAAGCTTTAGGCAAATGCGTGCCAAAAAAAATCAGCGCCCAATAACCGACAAGTACGATTGAGGCTAAACGCATTATGCTCATTGCTATCCGAAACGTTTTAGGCAAATTGGAGGCAGACAACCTGCGGACGGCTGGCGGCTGCGATGCGATTTCAACTCGTCCTTTAATTGAAACATCGGTTGACCCGGCCCGCGCTTGCATTCCCAGCATAATTTGACCACATTGGTTGTTGGATGAAACCGACGATTGCTGCCTATCAAAAAATAGCTCAGCAAACCCCCACCTGCTCAAGTTTCATCGACAGAATCCTAAACAATCGTCAAACCTAGCTCAGCTTTCTGCGCAAAAAACGCAGCCCTGGAGAGTTTCATGAAAAATTCACTTGCTTTCGCTTCGAGTGGGCTAGTCCTGCTTCTCCTTTCCGCAAGTTCTGCTCAGGAAACCAAAACAGAGCCGGTTCAAGCTGCATCTAAAGCGGAGAAAACGGTTGCTGAGAAAACGGTTGCTGACAAAGCCGAAGACAAAGAAGGCTGGAAACCGCTGCTTGAAGAGAACACACTCGAAGGCTGGGAGGTGACGAACTATGGCGGTGAAGGTAAGGTCTCGATCGCTGATCATGTAGTGACGCTCGAAATGGGCGACCCGCTGACTGGGATTACCTATAAGCGAGTTTTTCCGACCAGCCATTTCGAGATCGAGTTGGAAGCGAAGCGCGTGGAGGGCAGCGATTTCTTGTGCGGATTGACGTTTCCAGTTGGCGAGAAACACTGTTCATTCATCGCTGGCGGTTGGGGCGGCGGTGTGCTGGGGATTTCAAGCGTTGATGGATTCGATGCGTCAGAAAATTCGACGACGCAGTTCATGGATTTCAAGAATAACCAATGGTATCGCTTTAAAATTCGGGTCGATGATAAAGCGATTTTGGCTTTCATTGATGGGAAAAAAGTTGTCGAACAGGAAATCGAAGGTCATGATTTTTCGGTTCGCGGCGAAGTGCTTGCAAATCGTCCGTTTGGCTACTGTGCGTTTCAGTCAAAGGTGCAAGTGCGTGATTTCAAGTGGCGTCCGCTTACCACGGATGCGTCTAGCAAAGATGGGGCTGGCAAAGATGCGGCTAGTAAAGCTGCAACTGTTACCGCACCACCTTCGGACAAGTGACGCTCGATCGAATGAGTGACATCCCCGAACTGCTGCTCAGCCACTTCGAAGATCCTTATCATCGCGGCTGTTTTGAACGAGCCACTCATGCGGCTCAAGTGCTCGACGCGGATTCGCAGCACTTTGTGGTGATACAGTTGCGAGTTAATGATAGCGGTATCGTTGAAGAAGCTTGGTTCGATGCACGCGGTTGTTTAGCTTGCGAGGCACCGGCTTCGATTCTCACGCAGTTTTGCGAATCGAAGTCGATAGTTGAGCTGATTGGGCTGACGGACGCGCAGTTTGCAGAACTGACTCAGCTTGAGCGACTATCTTCAAAGTCGAATTGTAGACAATTGGCATGGCATGCACTGCAGAAAGCCCTTCAGTCAACGGATGAGGAATTCGATTGCGACCGCCTTACTTTCGGCGGGCCAAGCCTTGGTGAGGAGACGTGAAGAGTAACCGCGGAAATTGGCGATTGTTGAGAGGCCTATAGATTCAAAGCGATGACGACTTGCGAGATACTGTCAAACGGTGCGCCGTGCGATAGCAGATCTTCGGCTTCGAGAGGAATGCCGACGGGGTGAGCGGGAAGAGTCCGTTCAAGCCATATTTCGAAACAATCGACGATCGCTGCATCCCACTGCTGACCGACTCCGCCGCGAATGACCGCTGCCGCTTGTTCGATAGGCATTGCGCCGCGATACGGCCGAGAACTTGTCATGGCATCGAAACTGTCCGCGACGGCTAGGATGCGAGCCATCAGCGGGATCGATTCCTGTTTGAGTCCGTGCGGGTAACCTTTGCCGTCCCAACGTTCATGATGATACAGCACGCCTGGCAGGACAAAGTGCAGCTTACCAAGTTGCTCGATGATGCGATGACCGATCTCAGGATGTTGTTTGATGACCGCGAACTCTTCGTTTGTCAGCGGCCCGCCTTTATGCAGAATGTGATCTGGTATTCCAATTTTGCCTAAGTCGTGGAGCAGGCCCGCCAAGTAGATCTCTTGGCAAGCGGTATCAGAGATTCCAAGAATTCTAGCGATCTCGTAGCCGAGCTTCGCGACGCGCTCACTGTGGCCTTGCGTGTACGGATCGCGCGCGTCGATCGCGCTGCTCATCGCGTGCAGCGCTCCGAGCACCAACTGGTGGCTTTCGAGGACCAAGTGAATGTTCTGCGTTTGGGTTGCGAACAACGTTGCAGCTTCTTCAACCAGTCCGACCGCATCCGCGAATGAATCTTCGATTTTGCTGTCGCCGATGTTTGATTGGCGATTGATGGCGATCAGATAGCCAAGCAGATTGTCGCCGATAGCGATCTTGGTTCCGATAAGCGAAGTTATGCCTTCGACACTAGCTTGGCCGCGAACGATGACAGTGCGCATCGGGTCGCGCAACTCTGCAGTGGCAGCCTGGACTTGTTCGAAACCAACCGGGCTGGTTCCGAACTTGCAATTCTGAAGGCCGCTGCGTTCCGATTCGGAGGGATCGACAATCAAGAAAAGGGATTCTGCGAGCAGCAGGTGGCGAAGCGGTTCAAAGATGCCTTGCGCGATCGTGTTGGCAGCGTTTACACGGTTGATCGCTCCGATGCTAGAGGCAAAGCTCCGCAACCACGACTTCTCGTTCTGACTCTGCGAGATCAGTTTGGTCGTAACATCGAGACGCAGTTGATCTTCCTGGACACGTTCGCTTAGCTGCCACGCTTCGAGAGCAAATGCGAGTGCGGCGTTTGCGAGATTGACGGGACCCTGCTGAATTGCACAGACCAGCAGTTCAGCGTTGGCAGAAGTCGAAATCGATAGCGAGTGATCAGAGTCGAGTTGAATACCATGTACGGAGTTCTGAGATGCGGCGTTCTGAGCTTCCGCGACTTTACAGGTGATAGTCTCTGAAAGCTTGGAGAGGCTAGGATGCAGTCGCAACATCGATGCGATGGCGGATTGCCAGTTGTCGTCAGCCGATTCGAACACGGAGACGGATTCGAAACGACGATCCGCAAAGAACTGCAACAAGTTCTCTGCGAGTTGTTTCCGGCTTAGAGGTAATGGTATCAACGTATTCCCCTGGTCTTCAACGTTGCACCGTTGAAGACTGACGCGCGGGCGGCGCAGTCGGTGGTTTTGGTTGTAGCTAATTGCTGAGGGCATAGCGTTCAATCTATCCAGGGGCATGTGAAAGATAGTACAAAAAATTCAGCGAGAGAACGAAAACAAGCCTGGCTATGCCCCACTTAGGCAAGAAATCTTAATGGCCTATTCGCGCCGAATCGTTTTTTTCGTTACAGGCGGTACAGCCGCAACGACGTGACACATGTCCTTCTCCTCAATTGCCTCATCTGAATTTACTAGGGGCTCGCCTCTGTAGGTCAACCATTAACCACGAAAGGCACAGAAGTCGCGAAAAGCAAACACTTTCGTATTTTCCGTGAATTTCGTGGTTTTTAAAATGCTTTGACAATCAAGGCTTGTTAGTGGGCCATGATATCGACGGCGCGGAAACGCACTGGGTCGTTGTGTCCGGCGAAACCGAAGTAGCCTGTGGTTCGATCTTTGCCAGGGTGCGGCGAGTTGGCCATGTATTCGGTCACTTTGGAGAGGTCACCATCGAGGATAACCGAACCGTTGAGTTCGACACGGATAGTGGATCCCTTAACGGTCACTTCTTGGTAGTTCCATTCGCCGACTGGACGCAGGTAACCTAGCTTTGCGGCGAGCATTCCGTAGGCAGAGCCGTGGTACTGGCGCGGATCCAGTTTGGCATATTTGGGAGCTGTATTGTCGAGCACTTGGAGTTCGCACATGCCGACGTAGGCCGTATCGCCTTTGCCTGGGTAGCGAATCGCGAGACCGTTGTTGCCACCGGCTGGTACTTGGAATTCGAAGCGAACCGTGAAGTCGCTGTACTCTTGCTCTGTATGCAGGACGCCGCCGTGGCCGGTCTTGCACTGGATGGCTCCATCGACGACTTCGTAGTTGTCCACTTCGCCTTTCCAGTTGCTCAGGTCTTTACCATTGAAAAGTGCGGTGAAGTTGCCTTGGCTGTGATCGCGCAGCCACTTGTTCGCTTCTTCGCCGCCGATTTCGCGAACGAAGACGTTTCGCCATTGGATCTCGCCGCCGTGCGTTTGCAACTGAATGACACCTTTGGCGAAGAGCGGCGCTGCGCGATCGAAATAGTTTTCCATGATCGCATTGTCGACAACTTGCTTGCCGTTTAACCAAACGCTGGTTCGCGCGCCCACTTGGAAGATGCGAAGTGTATTCCACTCGCCGAAAGGATTGTCAGCTAGGACAAGTGGATCTTTGCCTGGAGCTCCAGGACTGTTGTTCCACAACGCGCCGCTTCCTTTATCAGCGCCCAATTCGAATTTCGCTTTTTCGGTGCTGTCCCAAATCTGAACTTGGGGAGTGCCACGCAGGTAGATTCCACTGTCGGCTTTAGGAACAGTTTTATAGTCGATAAACAGTTCGATGTCGCCGTACTCTTCGGTGGTGGTCAGGTAGGCTCCATGACCGTCGTTGATGAGCACACCGTCTTGGGTTTTCCAGTGCGATTTCATATCTTCGGTCCACTCAGCGCGCTTCTCGGCTGAGATCTTGTCCCATTCGCGCGGATCTAAATGGGGTCGACCATGCCAACCCGACAGATCTTCGCCATTGAAAAGAGCTTTGAATCCTTCGGGCGGCGACTTCACGCCTTCGTCTGCCCGAGCGGCGTGTATAGTAGCGAGCGCGAGTGCGGCGAACAACGCGCAGGCGCGTAGAGAGTGAGTTATTGAACGGAACATGGCGAATCCTTGATTAAAGGTGAGGCTCGAACGGTGGGAGACGAAAGTGCGAAGGAAGAGCACAAGAGCTCAATTCACACAGGACTCTTAAGATAGCCACCAACGTCTTAGGTTGACAACGGATTCAGCTCCAGAATGTTTTTTCGTTAGAAACGTTGCGATCGTTTCTAACCGGTCGCGACTGCCTTGGGTTTCCAAAGCTGGACGGACTTTGTGTCCTGCGAGCGATTAGTCTCAACAGTTCGCAAGCGCTGGATCTGGCGAGCGCTTACCTAACCACTGTGCCACGCGAGTCGGTTCGTCGCATGACTTTTGAAGCATTATTGAACGAAGATTTTGAGTTCGAACGTCCGTCGACTGGTAAAGCACCGGCCGGTTATCTGCCCGCTGGCCTTAGCACGCGAATAGCAGCGACGGCAATTTGCTGTGTGATTGCGAGCGCTTGGTGCTGGCAGCCGTCGTTGTGGATTCAGCCAACAGTGGTCGGCGTTTTGTTCGGAAGCTTGTTCTTGGTCGGCGCGGCGGCAGGTAACGTGCGGCGCGGGAGTGCTGGTTTTGCAGTGGTGGCGAGTTTGTGGGTTTGGTTCAGCCAGTCGGTGATGCAAACATTGACCAACCTGCTAGCAGCAGAATGCACGTTGGTGGCGGTGATGTTGTTTGGTGCCGGCTGGTTTGTCGCTCATATGGATACTTCTGCCGAAGGTGATTTGCGAAGTGCAGATCGTTTGCGGCATTATCGCCAATGGACGATCTGGGATTTGGCATTGCTTACAACTCTGTGTGCATTCGTTTGTTATGCGGTCCCGTTGATTGGGTCGCCTGTGATTTTACTGTGCCAAGTGGGCTTCGTTGTGGCCGCTGGTTTGCTTTGCAGTTGGGTGGCTTATCGTTGGGTATTTGATGACCGCTGGTCGCTAGCCAAGTTGCTCGCGTTGCTCGCGGGCTTTGTTACTTGCTTAGTTCTCATTGGATTGCAGACACCTACTGAACTCTCCTTGCCGCACGTCTTGGCGTGGATGATTTCGGGCCCCTTAGCGGTCATTGCGGCGCAGGGTATAGCGGTGCTATTCTTGCTTACTGCCATTCGCGTTGACCAAGGATCGTTGATCGCAACCGCATCGCCGCGAGGAGCTCAGGCAGAATTCGATGACAACCCAGAGATATTGAGTGAATCGAGCACTGCGCTGCGGATGCATTCAATCTGAGCGTCGACCCCAGGGGCCGAAGCCGATGAGTGGAAAACCTGAAACGTTGCGCGCATACGCTCGGTAAGGCTCACCAATGAATCGTTCTAACCGCTGGTCTTTCAAATAACTGCCGACATAAATGTAGGCGGTCCAGATGATCGTGAGCACGGCGTGATCCAAGGTCATGTGCGGCGTAAACCAGATCAAGCCGAGAAAGCTCAGGTAAACGGGATGACGCATGAAGCGGAAGATGCTAACGATCTCAAAATTGCGAGTTGGCGACTTCTTACCTCGTAACCAGCACCACCATGGCAACAATCCTGTCTGGTAGCCGAGGCCCGTTAGATACAAGCTATAGAAAAGCGCGATCCACGAACCATAGAACCCGGCCAGCATAAGGTGCTCAGCCCAACCTTGTAACTGCCAAATCGACGCGTGACTAGCTGTCCAAGTTTCGAACAGCACAAGCAAGCTGATGCAGGTTGCGAGACAGTGCACACAACCCAGTAGCTGGCTTGGAATGCTCTGGCGCAACCATTTGTTCACCGCAGGTAAAAGTAAGACACTGTGCGGTAGCGTGAAGAAAAGTGCGAGGCAAATGTCTAGCAGCGGTGAAAAGGTTTTTGTCGATTGGCTACCGAAGCGAAGGAACAAGAAGAACTGGGTAGCGGTCCACAAAAACACCAACTGAGTCGAAGCACCCAAGAGGAAGCCTGCAATCAGCGCAATTCGACCGCGTGACGCGATAGTCAATTCACGCGTGTTGGGTGTTGCGACTTCAAGCTGCGTTGACATCGACTATTCAGTTTGAGTTCTGAAGATCCGGTTTGACGGCGATGAAGCAACCGTATTCCATCGCTCCGGTGCGGTACGCTTCGAGGATCGCATCGAATCGATCAAGAAACAGGATGTGATCACGGCCAAATAACTTTGCCAGCCAGCGCACTTTTGACGCAGCGACTCGATCGCGGCAGATCTCCCAAGTCTTGAGGACACGCTTGGTCCAGATATCTGTCGAACGCATCTCAAGCCCGGCTTCCGTCAACCACTGGCGATAATCGGCTTGGGTGCCAAGCGAAGGGCAGAAGAATCCTTCGCAAACTTCATAAACGAGCCGCTGTGTTTTGGCAGCTTGTTCATCGTCACCGGACAACCAGGCGCAGATTGCGACGCGGCCACCGGGCTTCAACCAAGTCGCAGCTTTCTTGAAGAATGCGGGTTTGTCGAACAGATGTTCGGTGCACTCAATGCTCCAAACAGCATCGACGCTTCCCGGCTCAATCTGAACTTCTTCAGCATCGGCGCGCAGGAAACTGGGCCGCGGGTTTGCACGGGCCCAAGCGGCAGAGGTCGAAGCCCAACGCCGCTGCACAGAACTAATCGTTACACCGGTGACATTGCAGCCGCGATTCTTCGCCAACCAGATACTGGAGCCACCCATGCCGCAGCCGACATCGACGACTCGCTCGCCACCGCGAATGCCGGCGAGTTCGGCCATCTGTTCAGTCAGTTGCAATTGAGCAACCCGCGGCGATTCGTCTCCGCTCCAAAGGCCGTGGTGGATATGCGGCCCCCACATCAAACGATAGAACAAAGTCGACAAATCGTAGTGCGTGCGAATCACTCGCTTCTGCACTTGGGGGCATTCGATCAAGCTGAGATACTCCTTGGTGAGTAAAGTCGTTGTAGGTTAAGGCGCAACGAACAGGTCGCCGTAAATGGAGAGTCGATCTGCGACGCCTACAGCGCCAAGCATCGTTGAGTACGGTTTCATTCCGAAGTCGCTTTGCGAAATCGCAAATCCGCCGCGCAAGTGTTGCCAACCTTTGACTTCTTCGACATCGGCGGTGAACTCGATTGGTTTAGCCACGCCGTGCAACGTGAAGTCACCTTCAAATTTAAACTTTGGTAACCCGCGTTTACTTTTTTCTTCAAGTTTGATTACGCGTTTGGCATCAAAGGTTGCTATTGGGAAACGTGCCACGTCGAGAACCTCTTTCCCGAGCATGTTCTCATTCACTTTCTTGCGAGTGTCATCGTCCGTCTTGCCAGCCAGTCCGATGTAAGCGCGCGCGGCGTCACTATCTGCTTCGAAGGTGGTCATGTCGAATACCAGCGTTCCGAACGAACCCGAAGCATCAGGTTGGTCCAGATGCAAACGCCCGCTCTTTAGTTTTCCGGACGCAGCATGCTCATGCCCCAAACCAACTTTGCCAACTTTGATGTACACGCGGCTGAGGGACAGTTCCACATCGCCGCTCGTCACGCTGGAAGCAGTCTCCTGTGCGGAAGGCTGGGCGGATGCTTGTGGGGAAGATTGCGCGGGTATTACGCTAACGCAAAGTAGATTGACGCAAAATACAGTGACGAACAGCAGTAGATAGGGCGCATGCACACTGTACTTGCGACAAAGGAAGTTCAACTGCATTGGTCAGTCTCACGAATCCGCTGAGGTTGATATACTCTATGTCGTAAAGTCGCGATCCGAAATGGCTTGAGGTCAAATTGTAACAGGAACCGGTATTGGTTCGAGAGGGTGATTCATTGGCGGTGAGCCTTAGTAAACGTGTGTTGGTTGGCGAGTTGATGGATGATCCGCAATTGCCAATCAAGGATCATCATCAGGCCTTGAAAGGTCTACGCCGTGTCAATCAATTTAGTCGCACGGCGCGGGTGATCTCCTCCGCGATCATCGACCACGGGCAAGCCCCAGGAAACCCCACGCGACTGAAGGTGCTGGACTTGGCGTGTGGTGGCGGCGACGTTGCGATACAAGTCGCTGAACATTTGCGCCGGTCACGCGTGGATGCAGAGGTCCACGGTTGGGATCTGAGCAAGACTGCGATTGATTTTGCCGAGCAGCAGCTTGGCAAAGATCAGGATCGCGTACACTTCAAGATTGCTGACGCATTGAATTCGGAGGTTGCTGAGCAGTTCGACGTAGTTTACTGCACACTCTTTCTTCATCACTTAAACGACTGTGAGGCGGAACGTTTGTTCAAGTCAATGTGGGGCATGGCGCGCAAGATGGTATTGATCGATGACCTGCGGCGATCGACAGTTGGATATGCGTTGGCGATCATCGGCTGTCAGTTGCTTTCACGGTCCCCGATCGTTCATGTTGATGGGCCGTTGAGTGTTCGCGCGGCGTTCACCGAGTCTGAGATCCAAGAACTTTCCGATCGCTGTCAATTGCCGCGACCGGTCATTCGA
>JBGSJB010000632.1:0-8563 GCA_041742175.1 Pirellulaceae bacterium | reverse complement strand
GGTCGACTTCAGTGCGAGGAATCGTAATTACAACGTGCCGCTCGCAGGCAGAGGGTGAGTCGACTTTTACGTCGAACTCAAGCTTTTGCTTTTCTTCGACAGCGGTTTCTTCTGCTCGAACGTTGTCTTGAATGTCGTCGGTCGTTGCCATCGCCATTGGGCTCCGGTTCATCCTGAGAAAATTGATTTGGGAGATGTCCCTGCCGCTTGCTTCCAACGGATCGCCGAGCTGGTTTCGAGAGCACCGCGAGGCTGGACTGCAAAGCTATAAACTTACGCACATTAAAATAAAAAAGGGCAAATCGGCCTAGAGCGGGTGATGGGATTCGAACCCACGACAACAACGTTGGCAACGTTGTGCTCTACCAACTGAGCTACACCCGCATGGTGCACCAAGGCCGATTTGCCCTAAAGTTTTAAAAATTTCACCGACCATTGCCAGCGTTTTAATACCGCTTCAATGGACGATTCGATGGCGAGTAGCCCAACAGTCGCTTGTTCGACGCGAGTCCAGCTTTTCGACAGGCAGAGATTATATGCTTAGCCTCTCGGGTTGCAATAGATGATCTGAGTTCCGAGAAAAGTGATTTACAGTTATTATTCAGTGCGGCCAGTTATTCAGTGCAGCCACCAAGCCACTTGTCCAGCCATCAAATACAAGGCTCAATGACAGGGCTTCGACATCAGGCTTCGACACAGGGCTTTCCTAAGGACTATCGAATGCCTGCTCCTCCCGAATCACTAGCTTACAGCCTTTCGATTGCTTCAATCTACAACGAAGCCGACTCCGTTGCGTTGGTCAAGGCGATGCGGTCGATCGTGCGATTCCTTCTCAGTTGGCTGCTTTTGGGAGTGCCGAATCTGACCGCGGGGCTGGTTCCGAGCGAAGTTGTTGTCGTCGTAAATGGAAACTCTCGAGATTCTCGAACTCTGGCGAACCACTACGTTTGGCTTAGGAACATACCGGCGGCAAATGTCGTGGTGCTGGACCGAGTTCCAAACGCTGAAGTCATTTCCATCGACGACTTTCGCCAGAAAATCCTCTCTCCCTTGCTGCTCGAACTCGACCGCCGCAAACTCAGCAATCATATCCAGTGCATCGCTTATTCCTGCGATTTCCCAACGGCCATCGATATCGCAACCGATCTGAAACCGCTTGGTAAATTGCCGATCTTTTTCACTTCGCGAGCCTCGCTCAATGCGCTGACCTACTTTTATCAATTCGTGCAGGCGAGCAACCCGAACTACATCCAGTTCAATGCGAACAGCTACGCTCGTCGTGAAATGGACGCTTTTTTTGCCAACCCGCTCGGCGCTTTGACGGAGACTCCGTGGAGTGAATTGCAGGAGCAAATAACGGCCGGAAAGCATCAGGCCGCCGCCGATTCTCTTGCAAAACTTGCGACCGAATACCCTAGCCAGTTTCCGATCGCGTATTTAGCAGCCGCCCAATTTGCGGAAGCCAACGACACTCAAACCGCACTGAATTGGCTGGAGAAAGCGGTCGCAAATGGCTGGTCAGCGGGCGGATATCTACAAGCCGATGGGCGATTTGCGAACTGCCGCGATGATTCCCGATACCAACTTCTGCTGCTGTCGCTGGATGAATCCCAAGCGAAATACCAGCCGTCGGTCGGATTCGAAGCGAAACGAGCGTGGGGAACGAACGGCGTGCCTGCGGCTGATCTAAAGCTGGGGTCACGCTACTTGCTCAGCACGGTTCTCGGAGTGACCCGCGGTGCCGGAACAACTCTGAAGCAGGCGATGGACAGTCTGGAGCGATCTGCGAAAGCGGATTTCACGCAGCCCGACGGAGGATTCTACTTTTGCTTAACCAGTGACGTTCGCACAACAACCCGCCAACCCGGGTTCGCGGACGCGATCGAATCGCTCAAGTCGCTCGGCTTCGAAGCGGAAGTGGTCTCGGAAAGCCTCCCGCAGGGCAAAGAGAACGTGCTAGGCGCGATGCTCGGAACACCCAGTTTCGACTGGTCGACCAGCGGCAGCACGCTCTTGCCCGGTTCGATTGCCGAGAATCTGACCAGCGTCGGAGCGGTCATGAACTCGCTTGGCGGGCAAACAAAACTAACGGAACTGATCAAAGCCGGCGCGGCGGGTAGCAGTGGAACGGTAACGGAACCGTACGCTATCCAACCAAAATTTCCTCACCCGCAGTTGTATGTGCACTACGCGCGCGGGTTGTCGTTGGCGGAGTCGTTTTACGCGTCCGTGACCGGTCCCTATCAATTGCTGATCATCGGCGATCCGCTGTGCCAGCCCTTCGCGACACCTCCGAGGCTGAATGTGGCAACTGAGCTGCGAAAACTGGCACCCGATGAACCGCTCAGATTGTCGTTGGATTATGAAACGGAGGCTATCGCTAACGGCAAACGCTCACCTAACTCGGCGCTAGCAGTGAGCATTTTGTTCGGCGACGCACCGCCGCAAACCGCTGCTGTTCAATCAAAAGTTGAAATCAAGCTGAATTCGACTCCACCGGGCTATTACGAAGCGCGTTTGAGCAGCGTGGGTGATGACGCTTTGATGCAGCGCAGCGAAGTCGTTTTGCCGCTGTGGATCGGAGACGCTGACGCCGTTACCCTTTCCGCACCAGAAACGGTCGCGTTTAGCGATCGCAAGGTTACGGTAAAGGCCACAGCAAAAACCGCGAAGTCACTGACGGTCTGGCACGATTATGAACAGTTGGCGGTCGTCTCGGGCGCCGAAGGTGAGTTCTCAATTCCGCTCGCAGCCATGGGAATCGGAAAGATCCGGTTGCATGCCCGCGCTGAACTGGAGAACGGCAGCGTTTCGCGCAGTGTACCGGTCATCTTAGAAGTTACACCCTAGCGTGTGGCTAGATAAAGCCTGAGTTTACTGCGCAGGCGGCGATGCAACTGTCAAACACAAACTCTAGTGGTCCCAAAATTGGTTCGCACAAGATCTGGCGGACAGCTTAGCGGAATCACGCGCTCGGATAGAATAGGCGCCGCTTCACGCTTCTTGCCTCGAATTTTGCCTCAAAACCACGCTGGAAGGACCGACATGTCATATACGGATAGCAAAAAAGACGGCAAAAAGTGGAAATCCGAGCCGAAACGACCAGAACCGATTTTGGACCGCACCCCGCCTTGCGACATTTCGGCTGAAATCGCTGTCCTGGGTAGCATTCTGCTGATGCCCGACGTATGCGACGACTTGGCGCTGGTCCTGAAGTCGGACGATTTTTACGACGACGCGAATCGAATTCTCTATCACCACATGATGGGGATGATCGATGTCGGACAGAAAATCGATGTGACCCTGCTGGTTCATCGACTTAAAACGATGGGCGACTATGAAAAAACGGGCGGCAGCGCGTACCTCGCTCAGTTGGCTAACGCCGTTCCGAATGCTGCACACGCTCTGTATTACGCTGACATTGTGCGCAGCAAAGGCACTTACCGCCGTTTGATCGAAGCCAGCACGAGCATTTTGCGCGACGCGTACGACGAAGCGTTCGAAGCGAAAGAGCTGGTCAGTCAGGCGGAGCAACGCGTTTTTCGAATTCAAGACGAACGGAGCAGTCAGTCGGCGGATTCGATCGGCGACTTACTGACGGTCGCGATGGAGCGGATCGACGCGCGCATGAAGGGCACCTTTGCCGTCGGTGGAGTCGACACGCATTTCAGAACGTACGACGAAATGTGCGGCGGTTTTCACAACGGAGAACTCGTCGTCCTCGCGGCTCGACCAAGTATGGGAAAGACCGCTTTTGCGATGAATGTCGCCGAGAACGTGGCTGTGAAAGGCCGCGCGCCGGTACTGTTCGTCAGTCTCGAAATGTCCGGCGTTGAACTTGCCGATCGCTTGCTGTGTTCCGTCGCGCGCGTCGATAGCCGCAAACTTCGAACAGGCACAATCACTCAAGAAGAACGAAAGCGGTTGGTTGAAAAAGCGATCGCGATCAGCAACGCGCCGCTGTACGTGGACGATTCGCCGAGTCGAACCGTCAGCGAAATTGCAGCGGTTGCGCGGCGCGTCAAGCAGCGTGACAAGTCGCTCGGTTTGATCGTGATCGATTACATGCAGTTGATCGAGCCCGACAATCCCAAAGACCCGCGACAGGAGCAAGTTGCCAAGATCGCCCGCCGATTGAAAGGACTTGCGCGCGAAGCTTACGTGCCGGTGTTGTGTTTGGCCCAGCTCAACCGCCAAGCGGAAGAGGGCAAGGATCACCGCCCACGCATGAGCCACCTCCGCGAATCGGGTGCGATCGAGCAGGATGCTGACGTGGTCATGTTCGTGCATCGCGAAGAGTATTATCACCGCGGCGATGACGCTTCGCAGTACGCCGGACAAGCCGAAATCATTATCGCCAAACAGAGAAATGGTCCGGTCGGCGAAATCGAACTGACCTGGGAAAAAGAGTACACGCGATTCTCAGACCGCGCGCCAGAACGCCATGCGGAATTCGATAACGAGTTTCAAAACCCGGGCGGATACTGAGTGCAGATACACAATTTCGAGTTCGCTAGGCGTATTGCACTTCAGCAACTTTGAAAAGCGTTTCGACTTTTTGAAAGCCGTAACGTTCATACAAGCGAATGGCGGCGGTGTTTTGCACCGTCACTTCCAAGTTCACAAACATACAACCCGCATCGCGGAAACCTCTTAACGCGCGTTGCAATAACGCTTTACCGATCCCCATATTCCGGCACTGCGGATGAACTCCGAGGTTTTGAATCGCACCCTCGCGAGCCGTTGCCAACAATCCCTGCACAGTTCCGCAAGCTTGCAAATCGTCGTTGAATTCATTTCGACGGACAGCCAACCACGTCGCTTCAGGCACAAAATTCGACCGGCTAACGATCTCTTTCATCAGATGTCTGCAACCCTCGCGTTCGCCCAAGCAGGGAAAAACGTGAGTATCGATCTCTTGCGCGAAACTAGCGAACTTCACTGCCGCATGATGGTTCACCAGAGATGGCGACCAGGGCAAAAGGGCGAATCCTTCCGGCACCGCCAGCAAATCCAACTCGACGCGGTCGAGCCTTAATTCCATGCGATAGCGTTTGAAGTACGTCAGGCTCATGCGTTTTGCTCCGTAGCAAAAATCTACACGCCACAATCGGCAACGTCAAACTTCTAAGTGAACTTCGCTGGGAACTATCTCAGTTTCGTGTGCTGCGACCCGATCTCTTGCGTTCCTCTGCGTTGACGCACCGCTTCGTAAAGCATGACTGCGGCGCTGATTGAAACGTTTAAACTGTCCGTAGCATCGCGCATAGGAATTGTCAGCGGCGTAAATTGCGGCCCGCTCCAAAGATTGTTCAGACCGTTCGCTTCATTCCCCAGCACCAAAGCAGCGCCGCCACAAAAATCCGCTTGCCAAAATTCCGTTGAAGCGTCGACGCGGGCCGTGAAAAGTTCAACTTGCAGTTCTGCGCACAACCCAACCACTTCGTCGATCGTCGCGACCGCTAGCGGCATACTGAAAATCGTCCCGCGACTCGAACGAATCGCATTCGGATTGAACACATCGCAGATCGGATTCGAAAGCAAAACCGCATCGACACCGGTCGCGGCTGCAGTCCGCAAACATGCACCCAAGTTGCCCGGCTTTTCGATGCCGTCGAGCACTAAGAGCAGCGGCTTGGACGGCAACTTCAGTCGCTCGATGCCCAGCGTTGGCGTTTTCGCGACAGCGACCAACCCAGAATCGCGTTCGCCATAAGCTAACTTGCGCATCACTGCGGCCGAAACGGGTTGAAGTCGCTCGAGGCCGACCGCAGAAATCAGCTCTTCCTCCACTTCGCGTTCCGCTTCTGCAAAATAGATGCAGTCGATAGCGATCCCCGCATCAACGGCTCGCCCAATTTCCATCGACCCGTCAACAATGGAGTGGCCAGACTCGCGGCGATTGCTTGCATCTCGCAACTTTGCAACCTGCTTGATGTGCTGGTTTTGAACACTTTGGATGTAAGGCCTCATCGATTTGGGACATTCGAATAGGGGTAAGTGCGTTTTGGGATTGCTCGATTTCTTATTGAACACCGCATTTAACCACGCGCGATCCCGGACTTCCAGCGCAAATGGCGTGAGCAAAATAGACCGAGCGAAAAGCGCTTGCAATGCGTACAATACGAGGACTGAAGTCACGTAGCTCTATAAGAAGTGATAAATGAGCGATCACCCTCTGCACCGTTTAGAATCACCAATTGTCCGCAAGCTGTCGGCCGTTGCCGCGCTGATTCGGAATTATCTAATTGTTGAGTCGCTGTTGTGGATGGCGCTGTGGTGCCTGGCGATCTTCTGGCTGGGCGGGATGTTGGACTACTTACCGATCACCGCCGGTGCTAGCGAGACGCCGCGTGCAGTACGCATTGGAATGTTGGTCGTGATGGCTGCTGGCGTGGTCTGGGTCCTGGTCATGCGGCTCGGCGTGCGCTTACTAACGAAGTTGCCGACAAAGAGCCTCGCGCTGTTAATTGAACGCAAGTATCCCGAGTTCAACAGCGAATTGGTAACCGCAGTTGAGCTGGCCAATAAGCCTGAAGTCGAAGTCTCCAATCCGGTCGCTTATCGCGAGATGCTCGGCCGCGTTCATGAATCAGTAGGTCGTCGCATTGCGGGTGTCGAGCCAGCGACGCTGTTGAATTGGCAGCCTATTTGGGGCTTGGGGATCGCTTGTTGCTTCGCATTGGCGGTAACGGCGATCGCTTCATTTGGCATGTCCAGTTGGATGTGGCAATGGTCGCAGCGCTTGTTCGCATTGTCCGATGAACCGTGGCCGCGACGCGCTCGCTTGAGCGCCGATGGGATTCAGTTGCAGTTGCCCGCCTTTACCGGACAGTTGGCGGCGGAACGCGTTTTGATTCCATTCGAAGAAGGACTTGCGCGCTTGCCAACGGGTGCCGCCGTTCAGTTGCAAATCTCGGCAAGCACGAAAGCGATCGCAGTGCCGGAAACTTGCACACTTTTCTATCGCGCGAGCGATGGTTCGCGAGGTAGAGCAAACATGCGTCGCGTGGGCGCAGCGGTTGGCGGTTGGCAACAGTTCACTTTGGAAGGTCCACCGCTCGATGGACTGACCGCCGATCTCAACTTCGATGTCATTGGACTCGATGCCCGCTTGCGAGACTTGAAATTGCAAGTCATCGAACCGGCCGTCGTCAGCGATATGCAGATCGAATGTCGCTATCCCGCGTACCTGATCGACACGTTATCGAACCGACCAAGTGTTGAGCGCTTGCCCTATCGCAGCGGGCAACGCATTCCTCAAGGTAGCGATGTAACACTGATCGGCAAATCAAGCGCTCCGCTGCAACTGGTTCAATATGTCGTTCGCGGAGCAAGCTCAAGTTCGAGTGGCGATAGTGCGCTACAGATTCTGACTGCGGAAGCGAACGGCGACGAGTTCCGACTGCCGCTGGGAAATTTAGATTCGAGTTTAGTCGTGGAAGTGCGCTTGCTCGATCAATTCGGTTTGTCGGCGGACCAGATTCCACGCTACCTGCTGACCATGCAAGAGGACACCGTCCCCGAAGTTGAAACGAGCCTGACAGGGATCGGGGTCGCAATCACGCCGAAGGCAGTTATCCCGATTCGGGGCAAGATTTCGGATGACTACGGTCTGGAAGAGATTCTGATCGAGTTGGCTAGGAATGAGGACGATGCTATCAAGTTGCCAGCAACGCTCGACGGCGATGATGAATTGAACACGCGAGTTGATTTAGCAAAGTTAGCCGAAGATGGTGTTTTAAAAGTTGCACCGGAGATGACGCTCGGCCTGGTTGTCTCAGCTCGCGATCGCTTTGATTTGCAAGGGCAGCAGCATATCGGACTGGGCCAACCGCAACAACTCGCGGTCGTAACGCAAGACAAATTGCTTGTGATCCTCGATCGCCAAGAACTGGAAATGCGCCAGCGCTTAGAGTTGATCATTAGCGAAGTGCAACAACTGCGAAACGCATTGCAAGACACCGCCACGACGTTAGCTACACCCGATTCAGCCGGATTGCAGAGTTCGATGAAGGTTTCAGGGTTGATCGGTTTTCAAGACGACGCCGAACCGCGACCCTCACAGATCGATGTCGCGGCGCAGTTGCGGCGGCTCGCGCTAACACGCGCTCAACAAGCGGTCCTGCAGGGCGACAAGTCGCAGCAGGAGCTGTCGAGCATCATGTTAAAAGTCGATAACATCCGAATGCAATTGGTGAACAATCGCATCGATAATCCGGATCGCCAGTTGCGATTGCAAGAAAAGGTTTATCAACCGCTATCGGAACTGCTCGCTGGCGACTACGAGAAACTGCGCAGCGGGCTGCTCGCTTTTCAAACCGCGGCGATGTCCGACGCGGGCAGTGAAATGCAAGCACGTTCGGCGGTGAATGCAACCGACCAAGTGCTCCTTGCGCTCGAAGCGATCAAGGCGAACATGCTGGACATCGAATCTTTCTCTGAAATCGTTGACCTGGTTAGAGGTTTGTTGGATGATCAAGAACGGATTCTGTCGGAAACTGAGAAGGCGCAGAAACAAAGACTTCTCGATTTTTTGAAATAGCTATGTGACAAAATTATC
>JBGSJB010000631.1:0-7720 GCA_041742175.1 Pirellulaceae bacterium | reverse complement strand
CTTCTAGCAGCGGCGCACCATTGAAGTTCTGGACGCGAATATCTTGAGCTGTTGGTAAAGCGATCCCTAAGCCACCGCTGATCGCAAGTTGTTCACGCTCGATCAACAGCAACTTGCCATACAAAGTTAGATTCCCAAAACGAACGTCGCGATCATTGCTAAACCCGGAAACGCCATCATAAGTTGACGTCGTAGTAGTTCGAGTCGCAAAAGGAGCTCGCAGCTCGAACGACGCTAGTCCATCTAGGAAAGCGCGTTCAAAGCCTGGAGTAAAGCGGTTCAGCCCCAATCCTCGGCCTTCAATGTAGTTTACAGCATCCACAAAATTGTAGCGCATGAAGACTCTATCTTGCGGCAACACAGTGCCGCCTTCAGCGATCTTTGTGCGACCGACACCACCGCTCGCAGCATCCACCAGTGCCGTATCGAAGCGGACGACGTAGTCAAAGAAATACAGCGCATCAAAATCTTCGCCTCCGCTCAGCGTATCGATACCGCCTTGGATTACCGCGCCCGAGTTCCCTGCGTTGAATACCGACCGACCTCCAGTTCCATAGATGGCTGCCAATGCGATCTGCACTCCATCGGTATAAGTCGACGGTGGTGCCTGAATAGGGACGATGTCGTACGGCTGAGCAGTACTTGAGAACAGAGTTTGAATCTGACTGACCGTTAGGCTGCTGGTCATCGATGCGTTGTCGTTGATGTTCCCAACCAAGAACGTCGGTGGCAGCGGGCTCGCCGCGCGCAGTAGGGCTTGATAGTCTTGCACGGATTGGAGCTGAGTTGAGAAGATCCCAACTGGACCTGGTTCGGTTAGTGAAAGCAGGCTGCCACCAGATGGCAACACCAATGGCACATCGAGATCGTTGGCCACGACTACTGCCGAACCAAGCGTTCGGTCCGCTTGAAAACGCAGCGGTGACCCACCGAAAAAATCGCCAATCATCGCTGGCGTCCGTCGCCGACTTACGTGCGTTTCGTCCGCGACGATGGAGTCATTGATGAGAGCTGCCAAACAACCCATCGAAGCTACAGCCGCGGCAATTCGATTTACCATTATTTTGCAGTCCAAGACTTCTGAGGGGCGAGAAATCATTTATGTGCATTCGGACTGCTTGGTTGGTAAAGCCTAACTAATGCGACAATAATGCGACTTCTTCCGATCATTACGCACGAAAAGTAAGCTGAAATCGTCAAGCTTTGCGCAGCTTGACCCCTCTCGGCTTGCTGTCCGATCGTTTTCCGATTCGCAAGCCTGGCAGAACCAGAAACCCTCTCAATGGTTGATTGGCGACTTCCTGTGGACTAACCTAAGCTGCGCATGATTTCTGCCCCACAGAATGACCCGAAAGTCGCGTTATGTTTTCTTCAAACAAGTCGCAATGGCTAAGGAAACGCTGCACTCTCCTCAAGATTCAGCATAGACACCAATCCCGCAAAAGCTTGCGTCAACATCTACTGGAACACCTCGAGCCGCGTTTGGTTATGGACTCCGAGTGGCAGAATCCAGCAAGACCGCTCGATGTCAACAACAGCGGCAACACTTCACCGCTCGATGCCCTGCTGGTGATCAATAAACTACATCGAGACGGCGCCGTTCGATTACCACCGCGCACCAATCCGCTTGATAACTTCTACGATACCAGCGGCGACGGAAGTTTATCCCCCTTGGATGCATTGCTAGTTATCAATCAGTTGCGTCAAGGTCGCGATACAGCGGATCCTCGCGAACCCGGCGAAACAGAAGTTGCGCCTGCTGGCTTCCTCAGCATGCCGCTAACCACTCTGCTCGGACAAGCGGGTCAAGTTGTGCAACTGACCGCTAACATGACCATCGGTCGCGTCGAGTTCAATGAGATGGGTGTGTTTGTAGTTGATGATGCAGCGGGAAGGATCAACGGCGTTTCACCCACAGCGAGCAATTATCCGCAGTTAGCTTTCCAAATCGCTCAGCGACGGGTGCTCTTCTCGCGTCGCGATGAATTTAAATTGAACACCACAGTCGACCTACCCGCCGGCCAGCATCTCCGCATTTACGTGCTGCAAGCCTCTTCGAAAGATGGCGATGTCGATAAACACTTGCGCAAAACTGACCGCGGCAGCGGCGCATGGCGCATCGGCTGGGAAGAGCATGCCTCGGCTGGCGGCTTTCAGGATGTTGGCGACCGCGGCTTCGATGATGTCATCGTCGATCTGCAATTCGGTGCACCGATCAACATCAATTCAGCGCCGGTGCTCACCAGTTTGCCGGACCGAACGATTCCCGAACTAACCACAATCACGTTTGACGCAACCGCCTTCGATGCCGATTTACCGGCCGACCAAATTCGTTACTCGCTCGATAATCCACCAGCCGGTGCGTCGATCAATCCAACCAACGGCGTCTTCTCGTGGACTCCCACCGAAGCTCAAGGGCCCGGCACGTTTACGATCATCGTGCGGGCGACGGATAACTCAGGAGCCTTTGATACCGAAAGCGTCACGATCGAAGTTCTCGAAGTGAACTTGCCTCCTGCGCTCGCAGTGATCGCCGATGTCGACCTGCGTCCCGGCGACTCTTGGCAAGCGACCGCGCAGGCCAGCGATCCGGACTTGCCCGCAAACCAACTGACTTACTCAGTCGCCTCCGGTGCACCCACCAGTTTCACCATCGATAGCCGCACGGGACTGATGCGATTTAACGCTCCGGCATCCGATCGCGAAGCAGTCTATCCGATCACGATCACCGTCCGCGATAACGGCTCACCGTCGCTCGCGGCTAGTCGCTCGTTCAACATTCGCGTGACAGCACAACGCACTGCACCGGTGATCGATCCGCTACCCGATCGCACGATCCCGGAGATGACGGAAAGCGTCTTCACCATCACGGCTCGCGATCTCGATCTGCCGAATGATACGCTTCGCTATTCATTGGTGACTGCTCCCGCAAGCGCCGCGCTGGACGAAACGACGGGCACCTTCCGCTGGACGCCCACCGAAGCGCAAGGCCCCGGCAACTTCCCAGTTACCGTGCGCGTCACCGATCGCGATGGTCGCACCGATAGCAAGTCCTTCACGCTGACCGTAACCGAAGTCAACCGACCACCGGTGCTCGATCCGATCGGCACTTTTCAAATCACTGCTGGGCAATCCGTCGGGTTCTCTGCAAACGCCACCGATCCCGACTTGCCACTCAACACGCTCACTTATTCGATCCTTGGAAACGCTCCGCCCGGTTTCAGTTTCAATCCAACGACTGGCCAGTTCAGTTGGACCTCGGGCACTGTGGTCAGTTCGACGCAGTACGATTTTCAAGTCCGCGTCACCGACAACGGCTCGCCGACCCTCTTTGCCACTCAGCCAGTAACGATCACCGTCGTCCCGCAAATCACCGAGCTCGTTGAAGAGGATCGCTTCGTCACTCAAGCCACGCTGCCGGTCGTGATCGGGGCGAACACGACGCAGTTGCAATTCAGTTACCAGGACCTGCAGTTCGATCGACTCGATCCCGACTCCATCAATGATGCTTTCGAAGTCGCCTTGCTCGATAACCGCGGGCGACCACTCGTCGGCATCATCACTCCGGAACGCGACAGTGTTTACAATCGCACCGAAGAGCTAACGACGCTGCTCGGGGCGGGGTCAACGTATGTCGGTAACGGCACTGGTAACGGCGGTTCGATTCATATCGATGTAGCTCACTTACCTGCCGGTCTTTCTGCCAACCTGATCGTGCGGTTGGTCAATAACGATTCGGATAACACCACGCGCGTACGTTTCGTTCCGCAAGTGACGCAGATCGCTGGCCCGCGCGGCGCAACCAACACGGCCACACCAGCCGCTTGGGCCAACTCGCTGAACACGACCAGCCGCGTTTACGACGACACTGACTGGCGACATCTTGCGGACGTAACCAGCGCGATTTCAACAACCTACGATTACACCGCTTACGACACCGACAGCCAGCGAATCGGTGCCGGCGTTACGCTACGCAACACCAGCAACTATCCGATCCGCGGCCCGCTGTTGATCACTGTTTCGGGGATCACGTCCAGCGACGCGAGCCTCGTGAACACAGCCGGTCTACTGCCGCGCGACGCGAGTCGTTTCAGCGATCCCGCCATCGCTCGACTGGCTGGCTCCGAGTTCTTTGATGCGACCCCAACTTTGCCACTCGCCACGGGCGGCCAAGCACTGCTCCCCGGCGAGAGCATGCGTATGCTGCTCGAATTCGAGAACACTTCACTCGCACGTTTCGATTACCAGATTCAAGTACTCGGGACTCTCAATCGCCCGCCGCAATTCAACACCATCGCACCCGACTCAGTCCGCGTTGGCAACGTCTATCGCTACGACAGTGGCGCCGTCGATCCCGACGAAGATCCACTGGTCTATTCGCTCGTCAACGGCCCCAGCGGTCTGACGGTCGATGCAACTACCGGTAATGTGACTTGGACACCAACGGCCAGTGACGTGGGAACGCACTCAGTCACGATCCGTACGGTCGATCCGTTCGGCGCGAGCGATACGCAACGCTTCGCAATCAATGTTCGTTCAGCCACCGCGATCAATCGACCACCTGTATTCACCACCGATCCAGCAATCGATGCCAGCGTCGGAGTTCAATACAGTTATCCATCGCGAGCCGCGGATCCCGACTTCGATGCACTTACTTACTCGATCGTCTCCGGCCCCACGGGCATGTCGATCATCGCTGGGCCATCCGACCCGAGCAACGCCAACGATCCGGCAGGCAACATCGTCTGGACACCACCTGCATCCGCCG
The DNA here is from genome assembly GCA_041742175.1 of Pirellulaceae bacterium. Lineage (GTDB taxonomy): Bacteria > Planctomycetota > Planctomycetia > Pirellulales > Pirellulaceae > Aureliella. The sequence goes on along the minus strand of JBGSJB010000631.1, from coordinate 2,952 downwards.
TCGGTACTTATGTGCCCGTCACTCTCCGCGCCATCGATGGCCGCGGCGGCGAGGCGTTTCAGGACTACCGCATCTACGTTCGCCCCAATCCGGTAAACCTTCCGCCAGTCATCGTGACCACTCCGCAATTTGATTTCGATTGGGCGGGACGACTTGGACAAGCGACTGGAGTGGTGACGCCGCAAGTCATTGAATTGGATCTTGGTCCCGGCGAAGTTGCCACTCCGGTGGTCACCGTTCAAGTCCCGCCTCAGTTGCCGATGGTCGATGTGTTCTTGCTGTTTGATGACACCGGAAGTTTCGCGAGTACTGCTCCGCAGTTGGCCAGCGTTTTTCCGCAACTGATCGATCAACTGCGTGATTCGTTGCCGAACGTCGATCTTGGCTTCGGCGTGGGTCGCTTCGAAGACTACGGTGGCGATGCGGGGTATTCGTCTTTTGAAGATCGTCCTTTTGTTCTCAATCAACCGATTCTACCAGCCTCGATGAATGGCATGCGTGAGGCGATCGTGCAAGCTTTAGCACGTTCCGCACCAGGCGGCGGTGGCGATGGCCCAGAGACTCTGATCGAAGCCTTGTATCAGTTGGCAACCGGTGCCGGCTTTGATGGCAACAATGATGGAAACTTGTTTGAAAGTGGTTTCGCAGGCATGTTGGGAACGCAAACCAACCCCGGCGAGGCAGGGGACGTTCCGCCGTTCCTGCTAAGAGACCTCGACGCATTTCGAACTAGCGCAGTCCACTTGCCGCTCGATTCCACACTCAATGTTCCCGCGATCGTCAGCAACAGTTCGTTCGCCTTCAAGTTCAATGTTGCAGCGGGCGAGCAGTTTCGCTTCACCGACGCAGCCGACACAAGCAACGCAACCGGTACCGGTCTGTGGTGGGTCGTAAATCAATCTGGCCGACTGCTCGGAATTCAGCGTCGTGGCCAGTCGTTTATCAGGTCATTCGAGGCTGCCGAAGAGATCCTACTGATTCCTCGCAACGCCAGCGGCTCGACGCCTGCGGCTACTCTGCGACGTGCAAGCTTCCAACATCCCACATCGCCATTGAACTTTGAACAAGATACGCAGTTGCTTTTCAGTTCCACCGACGAACAGCATCGCTATACGTTCTCGCTCACCGAACCCACTTCAATCCTATTCGATGCGATCGCCGCAGAAGCTTCCACCACTTGGACGCTTCGTGATAGCCAAGGACGCATCTTCTCTACAAACATGTCGGGTAGCTCCGGTCCATTCATCTTTGGTGATACTGCCGACCAAGCGCACGTGCTGGTCCCCGGCGATTACACACTGACCTTTACCGGCAGCGAAAGCTCAACGCCTAATCTGTTTCGCGCCGCCAAGTTCACTCCAACTGCAAACACCATAGCCGCCGTCGGTGACAACCTTTCGCTCCCGGTAACCAAAGATCGCTTGCACTGGGTGCGAGTCGACGGACAAACCGGCCAAGCCTTTACCGTCTCTCGACAACCCGCGTTTATCTTCGACGCCGATGGACTACTCTTGCCACGCAACGACATGTTCAGTTCGTTTGGTGGCAACCCCGAATTGAAGTTCGGTCAGAAGCCAACGTTCTGGTTGGCGATTGGCTCCAACGCCAACGAAACTATCCCGCTGTCGCTCACGCAAACGCAACCCGCGACGAGCTTACCGAGCGCAATTCCAGTCACGCTCGGTGCGCCGGTCACCGGTCAAGTCAGCGCTGCGAACCCGCATCGCCACTACGAAATCTCGCTCGATACCTGGCAGCGAGTCCAAGTCGCTGCGAACTTTGGCTCAGTCGACTGGACCTTACATTCCATGGGCGGTGCCCAGTGGACGCAGGACTACTCTTCGATGTTTGGCGGAAACGACTTTCTGAACCAAGAGGTTCTCTTGCCACCCGGTCAACATCGATTGACTGTTAGCTACTACCCGAGCTTCTCCTCCGACACAGATTTTCAGTTCACGGTCACAGCCCGCCCACACGACAGCAACACATACGTTACGACCGGCGGCAGCAGCCTCAATCCAAATGACTTCGTTCCACAAGGTCCCGGCACGCGTGGCGGCGCGGGCTTCCGCGCCGGCGCGATCCCAATCATTTTAGCCGCAACCGACATTGGCACCGCCTTTCAACCCGACGGCTCGACAACCATCACCGGTATCAACAATTTGCAACTGTCTCTGGACGACTTCTTGGATGCATCACGCGAGGAAACACCCGGTGGCCGCGGTGCGACGATCCAGCAAACCATCGACGCACTGCTCGGACAAGGCGCACTCGTCATCGGCTTAGGTACCAACGCAGATGCAGGTAGCGCTCCGCGCCAAGTGCTCGAATCGATCAGCAAATTGACTGGGGCCACCAACGCGGGCACAACCGACATCAATAGCAACATCGCCAGCGACCCGATCGCTCCCGGCGATCCACTCTACTTCTTGATCAATAACAACGCCAACGCCCTTTCACAAGGCGTCGCAGCAGCCATCGAAGCCGCCGTCAAAGCGGCACCGACGAACATCAATCTTCAATCCACCGATCTCACGGCAGGCTTTACCAATCTGACCGGCGAACGCTTGGGAGTTCGCCCTGACAGCATCGTCTCTTTCGATACTCGCTTCGTTGGAGACGGCCAAGCTCATGTATTCGATCTGCAGTTCCTTCGCACCGGTTCCTCCGAAGTCGTCGGGTCGATCCCAGTCGCCATCAACGATCGCTACCGTTACGATTCCAAAGCCATCGATCCCGACAATGATCCTGTTACCCTCGAACTCGTCGGCGCAACTCATGGCGCTCAATTCGATGCGGCTACCGGCAAGATCCGTTGGCGACCGGCGGCCCCAGGCAGCTACACGTTCACACTCCGCGCCAGCGATCCGTTCGGCGGCGAAGATCTACAAACTTGGACAGTCACTGTCGGCGACGTTCGCGCAACCAACCAAGCTCCTATCCTCGCGCCGC
>JBGSJB010000630.1:0-2777 GCA_041742175.1 Pirellulaceae bacterium | reverse complement strand
CACTTCGCAGTTGAATAACTTCAGCGAAATTGTAGTAACGACAGATCCGCCAGCCGTCCCACCGTTGCCTCCGCGACCACCTGAGATCGAGATCAACTATCCCGGACCGCAGCTATACACTGCGATGACTCCGATCAAATGGCAACCGTTGCTCTGGGAACCGCTGCCACTGCTGGCCGGCGTTGGTCATGATTCACCGCCGACGTGGCACTTGAGCATCATCAACGGCGGATTCCCACGCGGGCGTCGAAATGGCGAACCGCTTGACGAATCCGAAGTCGCCGAGCGCGCCGAGCGTCTGGACGTTTACGCTTGGACTGTGCGTGGCATGAAACAGAGCACTTGGAAGATCGTCAGCTTGAACGAACGTTCGAAGGAGAGCGAAGAAGAGCAAATGCTGTCAATGTCCAGCCGCATCGTGTTCGATCTCCCTGACGCTCAGCCATTGGCCGGTGACTTCAACGGCGATGGCTTTGATGAGATCGCTTTGTTCGTCGATGGCGAGTGGTTCATCGATCTGAACGGTAACGGACGCTGGGACGAGACCGACATCTGGCTGAAACTGGGTACGCACGGCGATCAACCGGTTATAGGCGACTGGGATGGTGACGGTAAAGATGATGCGGGTGTGTTCGGTAAGAAGTGGAGCGGCGACGAGCGCGCGATCGCTGCTGAGCCTGGTTTGCCGGATCCGGAAAACTTGCGGCGCATCAAGCCGAAGAACTTGCCGCCACGGCCCGAAGAAGCTCCGGATGAACCACGATGGTTGCAAAGGAGTCAACAGGGTCCAGCTCGCGCCGACTTAATCGATCACGTGTTCTTGTTCGGAAGCGGTCGCGATATCGCAATCAGCGGCGACTTCAATGGCGATGGCATCACTACGATCGGCGTCTTCCACGACGGCAATTGGACGCTGGATGTCGATGGTGACGGAGTCTTGAACCCGGAGCATGATCGCAGAGAAAAATTTGGTGAAGCGGGCGATCTGCCGCTAGTCGGTGATTTCGATGGCGATGGCATTGATGAGTTAGCAATCGTTCGCGGCGACAAAGTCTATGTCGACTCGAATCGCAACGGTCACATTGATGCTACCGACAAAGTCTTCCAACTCGACTCCGAAGACGGCACAGTGATCGTCGGCGACTTCAATGGCGACGGACTCGATGAACCCGCTGTCTACCAATCAGGCCGCTCCCGCGCGCTTCAAGCGCGCCGCGCTGGATAGCGAGCTAGTGCTTCATCAACATTAGACCCTGGGATTGGTGGTACGGGTGATACTGTCGATTTCGGGTGCCACGGGCATTGCCAGTGAAAAAGCCGAAGTTTAACAAGCCGCTATTGAAGCACTAGTAAATTCTGCTCCACCTTGGTCTACCCAATGGCAAAAAGGGCCGGTGCCAGGTGAGATTGGCTTCCACTGCAAGTTTGAAACCGATGATGTTGCATTTAGTGGCCCTATTGGACATGTTGGTAATTATTCGGGGGATGAATCACTCGTTCAACTGCTTGGTTCAGAGGAAGTTCTGTTCGATGCTAAGGAACGTTGTTGCGATTCGATTCCGTGGCACAACGGACATTTGATACTTATCGATCTAAAATCGAAAATGGTTTGGTTGTCGGTTTGGGATTTTTAATCGTTTGATTGATCAATCGTGGGAAGTAGGTAATCATCGCGTGAACCGGAGCACGCGCGCCAGCGTTTTTGGAAATGACAACCCTTTCGCGCGTACCCGGTTGCGCGTAACGTACTGTCCTCGACTTGCGACGAGAAAGCGCCTAGCTGCCCCTCCATGATTCAGAGAAATCTAACTGTAAAGAACGTACCGTCCATTGATATTAAGAGGATCGCACATTCGTCATTTCGCTCTAGAGCGTGCGAGATCATTCGAACTTCAGATCCAGAGATCGTGGAGTTCATTGGGCTATTTGGAACTTCGTCACTCATAAAGGGCAGTGGAAGAATAGCAATCGTCGAGACGGAAGGGGCGACAAGAGTACGAGTGGAACTAGAGTTATTCCCGAGCAATCTTGCATTGGTACTTGGCGTTCTCTCCCTACTATGCGCTGTCTTCACACTGGGCATTACTTTTCTGCTATTTTGGAGTGTGAGAGACCAAGCATGCGGCGGTATTGTCCATGAACTCGATCGGACCATTGATGAAATCTCCGTTGAACTCGAACGCCGTTAGCCGCGCACGAAGCAGACAGAACTATGCGTTGGACCGATGTATATTTGCGTCAACGTTGCCGCAGGGCTTCATTTCCTTTGGATTGCCACGGTGAGTCCGGCAGGGGTTTGAGCGCGACTTGCGGGGGCGGCGCGGTTGGTTTTGTATTGTAATGAAAAGCCATCAGGCAACGCGAGGCTGTTGATCGCAAAACGGTTTGCGGAGTGTTGCACTAGCGTGTGCGACAACCGAGCGGGTTTGCGATTTGTAGGTGCGTCGATTCTTCATGACCTGTTTCACCAACAGGTTCAGGAATATCGGGTCGCTCCCTTCCGCTTCGCATTTTCACTCGGTCGCGTTTACGCTTGTTCGCAACCTTCAAGGCAAACTACTTTGCTGTCGCAGATCGTTGCAAGTTCTCTTTCGAGTTCAAGCGAACGCCCTGCAACTGATCAAACTTACAACGCGCTACCCTCCGGCCGATGTTGGTGACGCTTGCGCGCCTAGTCAACCGACTTTTGGTCAGTTGTTGCGTACGATGGGAGTCGAACCCATGACCGTCAGATTTCACGTCTGATGCTCTACCCACTGAGCTACTCAATCGAAGTC
>JBGSJB010000629.1:0-4866 GCA_041742175.1 Pirellulaceae bacterium | reverse complement strand
GGCGCAGTAACAATTGCGACAAACATGGCGGGTCGCGGTACGGACATTATTCTCGGCGGTAACCCTGAAACGATGGCCTGGGCTCAGTTGCAGCATAAGTATCCGACGCGTCTCGATGTTCCGCGCGAAGAGTGGGAATCGCTAGTCAAAGAGATCGATGAACGCGAGCAGATGAAGACGGCTGGCGTGAAGGTCAAGCAGCTTGGTGGTTTGTATGTGATCGGTACTGAACGTCACGAATCGCGCCGTATCGACTTGCAATTGCGAGGCCGTTGCGGTCGCCAAGGGGACACCGGTAGCAGCCGATTCTACTTGTCGCTTGAAGACGATCTTATGCGTATTTTCGCGGGCGATTGGGTGCGCGCGATGATGGGCAAGCTGGGTATGGGAGACGGCGAACCGATTGAAAGCACCTTTGTAAGTCGCCGAATAACTGCTGCCCAGAAGAAAGTCGAAGAGCGGAATTTTGAGATTCGCAAGAATCTGCTCGAGTACGACGAAGTGATGGACCAGCAGCGTAAGCGAGTCTATTCCTACCGTCAGCAAATCCTCGAAGGCATCACCTGCCGCGAGTTGGTGCTTGAACAGATTACTCAGCAAATTGAGCATTACGTTAAGACCTATTCGGATCCGATCTTCAATGCGGAAGCCTATACCAAGTGGGCAAGTGGCAAGCTATCGTGTCAGTTGGAGCCTCGCGATTTCCGCAACATCGATCCTGGTACAGCTGCAATGTATGCACTCGACGCAGCTGAGCGAGCTGCATCGACTCAAGTGCTAGATGCCATCGAAGAGAATCTTCCGGAGAGTGAATCGGAGGACGAGTGGAATTGGGAAGCGCTCGCCAAGTGGGTTAACACTCGCTACGGCACAAATTACTCGACCAATGATCTGAAGAAGATTCCGCGTTCATCGATCGACGAAAAGATGATTGAACGGGTGTATGAGCGCTTGCATGCAGTGGACCTGAGTGAAGGTGCACCGCTGTTGCAAGAAGACTATGGACTGCAAATGCTGACCGGTTGGATGAAAAACAAATTCAACTTGGAGGTACCGATCGAAGACCTGCGCGGAAAAGAGTCGGAAGAAATTCGAAAGAAACTCACCTCGCTGGCCGAAAAAGCGTATCGCCAAAAAGAATCGGAGTACCCGGTTTTAGTCGGGCTGACGCGCTTCGGTCGAGTCGTGGGCAACAATCAGTTTCAGCTCGATCAGAACTCGCTAGCCAATTGGGCATCAGCACGATTCGATGCTGATATCACTGGGGCGGAAGACCTTGGTAGTACACTGAACGATGTTCGCGAGCTCTTGGTCAAACACAGCATCAGTAGCTACGAAGCGGCTGAAGCAACAGCTGTTAAAGCCAAAGAAAAAGTCGATCAACTTTACAAGGGACACGATGGCAGTGTCTCGGTGAAGGAGGCTTCTGGCGGCAATGGTTCGATCAACTCGCTCGCGAATTGGTTCGACGAAAACCTAAAATTAAAGCTCGACACAGATAAACTAGCTAAGCTGGATCACAAGTCGCTGCACCAACATGTGCAGCAAGCGATCGACGATCGGTTCCATCCTGAAATCCGGCGAATGGAACGTCAAGTCCTGTTGAGTATTGTCGATGCGGCTTGGAAAGATCACCTGTTGGCCATGGACCATTTGCGAAGTGCGATCAGCTTGAAGAGCTATGCGCAGATGGATCCAAAAGTTGAATACAAACGCGAAGGCATGCGGATGTACGGTCAAATGTGGTTTGCCATCGGCGAGCGTATGACGGATTTGATTTTCCGGATGGAGCATCTCGACGAAGATTTTGTGAATAGCACGTGGGTCGAGACCCATGCACGTCATGACGCTGCGCCGTCCCCGATTACGCAGCAACAAACCGAAGACTTAGCTACGGCGGACCGCGCGGGTGCTAATGAGCCAGTGCGCGTGGAGCCAATTCGTAATGATCACTTGAAAGTTGGCCGCAACGATCCTTGTCCATGTGGCAGCGGTAAGAAATATAAAGCTTGTCACGGTCGCAAATAGATTCTCGCTGCACCGAGCTCAGGGACTAGAAACTTTCGACTGCAGGAGGCAGCCGTTCGATGCCTTGGTTGCTAAACGCGCTGTACCTGCTGCTGGGCAGCCTGCTGTCGCCCTGGCTGGTCTATCGCGCATTTAGAACGCGACGACCGCGGGGGAGTTGGACGCAAAAGTTCCTCGGTTTCGTCCCCGCCGCTTCTGCTAATTCGAGCAACGTAGGGCTCCACTCCAGATGCGGCGGCGAGACGGTCATCTGGATGCATGGAGTAAGTGTTGGCGAAGTGCAATTGCTGAAGCCGTTGTTTGATGAGTTACGCATTCGTAACCCTGATGCAAAATTCGCTATTTCAACTACGACACCGACAGGTATGGAGCTAGCCAAGAAGCTGTTCGTCGATGAGCTGGTGTTCTTCTTTCCATTTGACTTCACGTGGTCCATGACGCGCGCACTCAATTCAATCAAGCCCACGATTTTGGTGCTTGGTGAGTTGGAGTTGTGGCCGAACTTAATCGCTTTGTTACACAAACGCCATGTGCCGGTTTGTGTCGTGAATGGTCGGTTAAGCGAGCGGAGTTTCAGAGACTACTACAAGCACCGCTGGGTAACGCGAAGCATGTTTACCAAGTTGCGATTGGTTGCGGCTCAAGACACGACTTACGCCGATCGATTTGTAGCTTGCGGCGTCGAACAAGACCGAGTTTACGTTACAGGTTCGACCAAATTCGACAATGTGATTTTTGATCGACACCATCAACATGTTGACAACCTTCGCCGTCTAGTCGGACTGGATGATTCTGAAACGGTGTGGATCGTGGGCAGCACGCAGGCGCCGGAAGAACGATGCGCCGTCGAGGCGTTCAAGATACTGTCCAGCGAATTTCCCGATTTGCGTTTGGTTGTTGTGCCTCGGCATCAAGATCGATTTGAGAGCGTGTTTCAGGAATTGCAGAGTCTAGGTGTCGATCCGCTGCGAATGAGTACGCTTCGCGGCGAAGTGGCGAAGAGCGACTGGCAAGTTTGTCTTGTGGATACGATCGGCGAGCTCAGGTGGTGGTGGGGCTTAGCCGACATTGCCATCGTGGGCGGAAGTTTCGGGGATCGTGGCGGTCAAAATATGCTCGAGCCTGCGGCATACGGAGCAAACGTTGCGTTCGGGCCCAACACCTCAAATTTTCGTGACATCGCTGAAATCTTACTTCGAGCCGACGGTGCGACGCGGCTTTCAGAGTTAACGGAAATGTTACCGTGGACACGTGAGCAGTTGAGAAATCCCGAGCCTGGGCGGGACCGCGGTACGAACGCACAAGCAATCATTCGAAAACATCAAGGCGCGCTGAAGCGAACTGCGGAAGCACTGCAAACAATAATTGAACAAACCGCGGCAAGGCCGCGTGAGGCTGGCGTACAATATTCAGATGAGCGTTTAAGTGATCGCTTCAGCGAACGAAGCGAGTCGATTCCCTCCAGAGAAATTTGAGTTCGTGCGAAGATGACCAAGGGGCCGAGGATGAGCAGAAAAACTTGGATGGGACTAGGGCTTTTGGGCTGCGTCATGCTACTTGGCTTAGTAGCATTCGCATTTCCAAAGGACCGCGTTCCTCTGCTGAAGCCAGTGAAATTTGTTCAAGCGTTCGCGCACGATAGCGGCGCCTTCAGCCAAGGATTAGCGATTCACGACGGTCAGATGTTCGAAGGAACAGGTCAGTACGGAAACTCGTCGCTGCGCAAAGTCGATTTTGAGACCGGAAACGTTCTCGCCAAAGTTCCGCTCCCGAAGGATTACTTCGGCGAAGGCATTACATTGCTCAACGGGAAAATTTATCAGCTCACTTGGCGCGAGAAAGTCTGCTTTGTTTACGATGCTGAAACGCTGAAACAGGTTGATACACTGCAATGCACGGGTAGGGGATGGGATCCGAAACAAGAAGGTTGGGGCTTGGCGAACGATGGCAAGTACCTTTACCTTAGCGATGGTACGCCGACAATCCGCGTCATCGATCCAGTTAAATTCAACGTCGTTAGGACGATTCGCGTCCATTTGGGAGCTCGTCGGATCGAGAAATTGAACGAGCTGGAGTTTGTTAAGGGCGAGTTGCTGGCGAATATCTGGTATTCCGATCACATTGCGCGGATCTCACCGAAATCGGGCGAAGTCCTCGGGTGGCTGGACGCGAGCCACCTGTACCCGCCGGAGCAACGTCCGGATCGTGAACACGTCTTGAATGGAATCGCATTCGATCAAGCGACGAACAAGCTTTATCTGACTGGCAAGAATTGGCCGCAGCTATTCGAAGTTAAATTGCCGGAGTAGCCTGGTGGGCAAACTGCCGACGAGCTTGGATTTAATTTTGCGAATTCTGATCAGAAGGCTACGGAAGTGCCGAGTCGAAGGCACTAATGCGATAGTGAAGCTGCGTTTAGGCTCCACGACCCTCTGTCCGCCAGCCTGAATTAGCAGGAATTCCTACCGTGCGTCTAACTCTGCGAACTCTTTTGGCTTACCGCGATGGCGTGCTTAGCTCAGCGGAAACAAGCGATTTGCATCAACGTATCAATCAGACCGAAGTGGCGAGTAACTTGCTGCGACGGATTGAGGGTTTGGTTCAACAGAAGCAAATGCTTGCACCGAAGGCGATTGGTGAGGGGCTGGGTGGCGACGCGAATTCGGTTGCCGAGTACCTCGATGATTGCTTGGCAAGTGATCAAGTGGCCGAATTCGAGCGGATTTGTATCGCTGAATCAGATTTGGTGCTCGCTGAGCTGGCGCATTGTCATCAGTTGCTGGCGGATGCGCTTAGTTCGAAGGTGCATGTGCCGGCGAGTTTGAAAGCGATAGCGGT
>JBGSJB010000628.1:0-14236 GCA_041742175.1 Pirellulaceae bacterium | reverse complement strand
TTTTTTGGAGCAACTTATAGGGGCCGATCTGTTCACCCAGGCTCAGCTCGATCGAAGAAGGGAAAAGTTCTTTGTCGATGACGAGTCCGTCGGAAGAGTCCGCCTTGAGCAAGCCGCGCACCAGCCCCTGGACTTCGGGATCGGGACATAGTTCGGCAAGCAAGCTCTCTTGGCGAGACTTCGGAGCTTCAGTAACGAGCTGAAAGATTCGTTCCAACGATTCGAGATCGGGTTCAGCATTGTTGGCTGGCATGGGAATGTTATCACCCATCGGCGAAAGGTTGACTAAGGACCGTCGGCATAGTACGGGAAGGGGCCGAAATCTATCCGCGTCAAATGGAAGCGCCGCCCTTCAAAATTAATCTGTAATTTTCGAACGCAACCAAGCCCTCGCAAATCGCCACCGCCGTTCCACCGAGGAAAGGCTGACTCCCAATAAGTCTGCGCACTCCTGAAAAGTCAATCCTGAGAAAAAGTGGAGTCGAACGATTTCAGCATGTTCGGCTGATCGGCTTTCCAATTCCGTCAGGGCATCATGCAAGTCGAGTAAGTCCACATCCCATTCGGATTCCGGCAACCCGATTCCGGAGAGAGGTTGCTGGACCATCTTTCCGCCACGTTTCTCTCGATTTCGATGCCGCGCGGCATCAACCAAGATCCGCCGCATGGCCTCGCCAGCGACACCAAAAAAATGCCGCCGGTCACGCCAACCGCTCTCGTGCCTCATGAGCCTCAGATAGGCCTCGTTGACCAGCGAAGTAGCCTGCAACCAGTTGTCCCCCTTTTCGCCCCACAGTCGATTTCGAGCCAGCGACTTCAGATGTTCATAAACCAACTGATAGAGATCATCCTGCCGCTCCGGCAAAGCCTGAAGCAACTCAGTTACCCCTTCGTCTCCATGCTCATTGTTACGCTCTGAACCAACCATAGGCCTTTCCTTGCAACAGCTTTCGTTGCCCCAGAACGTCTCACCGCTGGATCACGAATCCAGGAGCTTGGCAGCATCCAATTCCGGCGTGCGGTAGATCTTCACAAGTTATCGAAAACTCATGAAGGGCTGTGACTCCAGACGTCGCGAATATGTGTGTACTTTAAAACGGAGACAAGCTGTGACATGTTACTCAAACCAAATTCGCCGTGGTTTCACCTTACTGGAACTACTTGGAGTCATCTCCGTTCTGGGAATCCTGATGGGCTTGCTGTTGCCGGCGGTCCAACAAGCACGCGAAGCCGCTAGAAGGATTACTTGCAGCTCAAACTTGGCTCAACAGGGCCTTGCCTTGCAGCACTTCGAATCCACCTTCAAGGCCTTCCCTGCCGGAGCAGAAGCAGAGACCTTGCACTCCTGGTCCGCGCAGCTCCTGCCCTACTTGGAACAAAGAGGACTACACGAACGGATCGACTTCAAGGTTGCCTGGGATACCGGTCAGAACGCCGCTTGGACTCGGCAGCGTTTGTCGATCTTTGCCTGTCCAAGCTCTTGGAAGAACTACGCTGGCTCAACCGACTACTGCGGAATCAGCGGATCATCGCACAATGCAACGGGGGATGTCGGTCGCAATGGCATCCTGTTTCCGCTCGATCGAGGTGAGAGGCCCATTGCCATATCCTTCATTGTCGACGGAACCAGCAACACCATTGCGATTGCCGAGGCAGTGGCCGTTGGTGAAGACAACTACGGCTTCTGGTCCTGTGGAGCGAATTGCCTCGGTCACGATGAAGGCTCCATTAACAATCGACGCGGCAGTTTGGATGAGATCGCCAGTTTGCATCCCGGCGGTGCCAACGCCGGATTCGCGGATGGCTCCGTTCGTTTCTTAAGCGAGACATTGTCTTTGGATATCGTCGCTGCTTTCTGCACGCGGAACAACCAAGAGGTTATTTCCGGCTTTTGATTCTTGTTGTTTGTTGTCCTGCGTCATCGCTGCTGGCCGGGGGTACCGACCGCCGCGAAACGCGTTTTTGAAGAGGAATTAGAGATGTATCGTTTTCTGATGATGACCGCATTGGTCGTATTTAGCAGCAGTCTTACCGGCTGCATCGAAGTCTCTCCCAATACGGTTGGGAGCCCCGGTGGAATTCGAAGTAATAACGTCAATACCACGAACGCGAACTCCCAGATCCGTCTGTGGATACTCACCGAGGAGCAGATCGCGTCACCACCAAGGACGAAAATGGAAGCCATGCGGCTGGAAAATGGGGGAGTTGTGCAGCCGCGGTTTCGAACGTTTACTTTCAATCGGAATCCTGGTACTTACTTTGTCGTTGCCAGCAATGAAGCCCACTACCAAAGTCTGACAAACACCGAACCGTTTGAACCGGGTGTCGACTTCTCGCTGCTCGAGGTTCAAGTCGAAGAGGAATTGGTTCCAGTCTCAGTCAGTAACACAACTTCGCCAACGCGTCTGCCGCAAATTACCAGTCCGTAAAAGGACGCTCGTTGAAGTGCACGGCATACGGTCGAATCTGCTAATTGACGGCTCGCATTCATCAGAAATAACCGTTCACCGGCGCTGTCGGTGAATGGTTTGATTCCGATTAAACAAGCAACGCGCCCTGAGCAACTAGCCGTTACTTGGCGGATTCGAGCTTCCGAACACGGATCGATCGGAACGACACGTGGCGTGCTTTCTCTGGTGAATTTTTGACACCGTGTACCTGCAGTGCGATCACGCCCGAGGGATAGCTTGCGTAGGCTTCGTTTTCTATGACATCCGCGACCGGCTTGTCATTGATCCAGGTTTGAATTCGTGGGCCAACGGCCAACACACGCAGCTTGTTCCACTGGCCATTGACCATCAGGTCGTTAGCGGTCAGGTTTTCTTTGGGCGTGATCCAAGCTCCATTTCCCTGGCTGAAAATATGTCCGCTGCGTCCGGGTGATTTGCTAATATCGACCTGAGGGCCATGGATTGATTCCCGTGATTGGCCGTTTGCGTTTGTACGAGTCAACATGGTGCGGATCTGGATGCCTGAGTTCAGATCGGTGTCGTGAAGTTTGACTTCCAGTTCAAGTTCGAAATCACCGTATGTCTCGACCGTGTGTAGGAACTGCGTTTGGCTGGAGCTCGAGCCAACGATGACTCCATCGACAATCGCAAACTGCGTGTTGTTGCGTGATGGTTTCCAGCCGTCGAGGCTGTTGCCGTCGAATAGGGTTACCCAATCGTCAGCGAACGCGGAGCTACACCAAAGTGAAATCGAAATGAACGCAGTGCACAAAAAATACCGTTCCACTATTGCACGGTCAGAACTATGGGGTGGACGCGAAAGCATTCGAGCACCTGTAGCTAAGCATCGGGAAGTGAGTAATCAGGACGTCGTTCTTTATTCAGCAAGGCATTGGCGGCGTCATCCCCAATGATTTGCTCTTTTGCGGAGTCCCAGTTGAGCGTGCGACCCGTGATGCGGCAAATGTTGATCAGATGCGCGACGCTGGAAATCAGATGGCCAACTTCAACGGGAGCGTTGGGTTCCTCGCGTGATTGAATGCAGTCGATCCAGTTGCCGATATGATTCTCGGACTCTGAACCTTCAAACGGTTCAATCAGCGACTTCGGGTTGCAGGCAAAGCGTCCTCGATTGATTTCCAGCTTGCCTCTCTCCCCGATAAAGATGCCTCCAAAGGCCGGTCCATCGTCGCTTTCCAGTCGAACAACCGTGCCATCTGGGTAATAAAGTCGAACTCCGCGATCCAGAGCGTTCTTTGCTTCCGTGGTCGGCTCGATTCGCGTTGGAGCGACGTTATCCCAGCCCATTGCCAAATGAACCATGTCCAGAGCGTGCGCACCACGATCGCAAATGGGACCTCCGGTAAAGGGATCAAAGTTGCGCCACTTGCGGTGAAGTTGTTCGTGGTAGTCGAGCAACTGTGCCTGGTCACAGAATCGATTCCAATCCATACCTTCGGGAACGGCTTGCTTTTCGAGACCCGTTACTGGCCGTGAACCAGAATAGTTCTTGACGAGAATCGTGTGCACTTTGCCGAGGCCGCCGCTTCGAACGAACTTGCAGGAGTACTGGTTGTTGGCCGTGCTGCGTTGTTGCGTGCCAACTTGCAATACTCGTTTGTGTTTTCGGACGGCTTTGACCAACGCGCGCCCTTCGGGAATGCTGAAACTGAGCGGCTTCTCAGCATAAACGTCCAGGCCTTTGGCACAGGCGAGGATTGCTGCTCGCACGCGAACATGATCTGGCGTCGCGATGATGACAGCGTCGAGCTCCTCCTGATCGAACATCTGCTCGTAGTTCTGATAGCGCTTCCAGGCAGCACCCGCCTTCGAATCATTCTTGTTATCAGCCGCCAGGGCATCGATCTGCGGCAGGTAACAATCGCAGACTGCGACCAGTTCGGCTCGATGAGATTCACGCGACAACGCGCGCGTCAACCATTTGGCTCGATTGCCCGCACCGATCAATCCGACGCGTAATTTGTTGTTGGCAGATGATGACGTGGCAGCATGGATCGCCTGAGGCAACAGGCCTGACGCAGCCAGCGTAGTGGTCGCGCCGATCGACTTCAGCACGGTTCGACGTGAAGGGTTGTTTTGAGCGGAAGGGTTCATAGTTAGTCCTGTCGGGTCAGCTTGCTTTCAGATGTGAGAGGATTGGATCACTTCTTTTTCTCATTCTTCTTTTTTGGTGCTTCCCTAAGTCCCTTGGTCAGTGCAGAGGGAAGGGGTTGTGCGGCAGCCTGAAAACTGGGGACTAGCGAACGGAGCTTATTGACGGTTGCAGCGTATTTCGGGTTGTCGATCTGGTTGGTCCATTCGTGCGGATCTTTGGTGGTGTCGTAGAATTCCTCTTCTTCGGTGCCGTAGCGGGTGTAGCGTCCGAGTTCGTGCCGGATGCTGATGTAGGCTAGGTCCGTTTTGCCTTTATCGCACAAGCCGGTAATAGCGGTGCTTTCCCAAGGAGCCTGCGGGTCTTCGAGCAGAGGGACCAGCGAGCGTCCATCGATATTCGCAGGAGGCGTCAGTCCGCTGAGTTCGGCCAGCGTAGGGTAGATATCCAACAGCGAAACGCACCGCTGCGACACACCCCCGGCTTTGGTGACTCCGGGAGCGCGAAACATCAATAGAGTATGCGTACCCTCTTCCCAGAGAGTCGTCTTTTGCCAGTGGAGTTTTTCCCCGAGATGCAAGCCGTGATCAGTGAGGAAGACGACAATGGTGTTGTCCTTGTAACGGCTTTTCTCGAGGGCATCGAGGACGCGCCCGAATTGAGTGTCGACATAGGTGGTTGTGGCCAGGTAAGCCTGTACCGCCTCCTTATGTTTGCCTGACTTGATGACCTTGTCGGCGAAGCTACCGATCCCGTCACTTACGGCCTTGGCCAGGGGAGGAAGGTCATCCAGGTCATTGTCCGTGAGCTCGGGAAGGACAATCTGGTCCAGCGGATACATATCAAAGTACTTTTGCGGGACATACCAAGGCATGTGAGGATTGAAGGAACCGTAGGCCAGAAAGAATGGCTTATCGTATTGTTTCTCAAGGACCGAGATGGCCTTATCGGCCCCGAGGGTATCATTCATTTCTTCCTCAGTGATGTGAATGGGGCCCCAGTCCTGCTCACCTCCGCTGAGTTTGGCTAAAGGCGCTCCGGGAGGAGCCGGATCCCTTCTGTGGCCAACATGTTCATTCCAGTGCTCTTTCTGATCCCAGCCATGAGTGATTTTGCCGTAACCGAAAGTGTCGTAGCCGCTCTTCTTGAACAACCCGGCCAGGGACAACACGGCAGCCTGGTTCAGTGCATCACTTTTGCTGATGATCTGAGCATTGTTGTAGATACCTGACTTCCAGGGTGCTACACCTGAAAAGAATGCGGTGCGTGACGGTGAACAAACCGGCGCGGCAGTGTAGGCACGCGTGAAGTTGACTCCACTGCTGGCCAGCTTCTTGAGATTCGGTGCGATCACCTTACCTGCATAACGATCCGCATCTTCCAACATCCAACTATTCAAATCGTCGGCAACCAGGAAGAGCACGTTCATCGGCTCGTCTGCGTTAGATCTAGCGACGCCAATTGCTGAGACAAGCAGCAGTAGTGCCAAGGAGATTTTTTTCATGCGAGTTCCCAAGTTCTATTTCTCTGTCTTCGCGTATTCATGCCAGTGCTTCTCGATCATGTTCACGTCAGTTGCGGTGGAAGTCACCAAGTAGCGATAACGTGAAACATACTCTTTGCCGGGCGTGATCTCGAACGGGCCTTCGACCATAGGCGCAAAGCAGAAGTAGGGTTTGTTGGGGTGGATGCGAACGTGTTGGGGCGCACGGAAGTTTTTCGGACTGCAAAACACGGCAGCCGACATTTCCTGACCGTCGACTTTACCGGAGAAGGCGACCCAGTTGGGTCGAGTGTGATTGCCTTCCAAGCGATCTTTGCCATCGCTAGTAAGGTACTGTATGTCTCCCGGCTTAACGCTCTGGTCCCCCTGTTCCTTGAGCCATTGATAGTTGCCGCGAATCGCCATACCGCCGTAATGGTATTCGGCCAAGCTCAGGGGCTTGTCGGAGGCGCATTGCTGAACGCTAACAATGTCGAAGAGGAAATGATCCGCTGGGGTCAGATGAACGGTGACGGTCCAAACCTCATGGATCGCATCCACCCAATTCTCACCGTCTTTCACCATAAACGCGTGTTTGACGCTGAACGAGACGCTTTGCTTCTCGCGACTCAGGTTGAGCACTTCGCGAAATTCGATTTTGCCGAGATCCTTTGCCTGATTCCAAAAGTCGACGCTCTTTCCGTCAAACTTGCCGTTCACCCAAGCAAAATACAATGCATGTTGATGAGCATGATCCGCAGGATAATCGCCGGTCAGTTCCTGTCCCGTCGGCGTGTAGACTGGATGGATGTAACCGCTGCGGCTGAAGTACTGTGGCAGTCCTTCGGGCACGGGCTGCGATTTCTTGATGTACTGCAGGACCGGTTCTCCACGCAGGGTGACACGAATCGTGCCATCCGTCTCCGTGAGATTCAGCTCATCACCAAGTGTCAACTGAGGGGTGATACTACTGAACGAAGTGCAGAGTAGCAGCAAAGCTGTCTGGAGTAGTTTCATTGGTCTAGTTTTGCCTTCTCTAGGAGTTCGATTGCTTTACTTGCAAAACGCTCGGCCAACAATCGATAACCCTTTTCTGAGTAATGGAGATCGTTCGGCTTCAGCGGTGTTCCGTCTTTCGCCACGTCATCATCATTGAGATCGTCGGTATTGATCCATGCATTGCGGGGACCCGCTTCCCCGATTTTTTTCTGCACATCGCGAATGTGGTCCCAGTCTTTCTTGCCGAGCCCCGAGTCGCTTAATCGACCAATGACGAAATTGATTTCATCGACATGTAAATCAGTCTTGATCTGCTCAACGACGCCTAGAAAAGCTCCTTCATTCGCCATGCGGTCAATGTTCGGCGTAGCAATATCGTCCGCTCCATAACATGAGTCGTCAGCCAAGATGAGGATGACGTTGGGGTTGCGTTCTTGTGATTGAGCGTAAGCGTGCGTGGCGGGCAGGCCAAGGACGAAAACTGCTATGATGAGTTTGCACATAGTTCAGTCCTCTTCCTTTTCGTTGACCGTGGCAGACGGAGTTGCGTCTGCCGAGCTGTAAGGAAGATATTTCGGGTGTGGAGTGAAATTTCCCTGGTCTTTCTGCCAGCGAAATGTCTCGCCCTCGACGACAAGGTCTTTACGTTCATTCAGCTTCGGTTCCGATTCGGCGAACGTTCGCGGAGCAGATCTTCGTAGTTCAGCCATGACTCCGACATACTTCGGATCGGATGCGAGATTGTTCCACTCGTTGGGGTCTTTGCGAACGTAATAAAGTTCTTCGCCGTTGTCGCCATAACGTATGTACCGCCAGTCGCGATTGATGACCGCATATTCGCCAGGAACAACGTACGGTAGCAAGACGTTGCGGTCCTTTGCCGTTGCTGGATCCGCGAGTGTTCCCGCCAGCGACGTGCCTTCGAGTAACTGACTCGGAGGAGGAAGATCGCACACCTCGACAAACGTTGTGTACATGTCGATCAGACTGACCGTGACGTCCGACTTTTGTCCTTGAGCGATTCCGGGACCGGCCCAAATGAACGGCACGTTGGAAGTTCGTTCCCAGAGCGTGTGTTTGCCCCAGTGGCCTTTTTCGCCGTGATGATACCCATGATCGCTCCAAAGGACGACGATCGTGCTGTCGGCATAGGGACTGGATTCCAAGGCGTCAAGCACACGGCCCATCATCGCATCGGCGTAGCTCATGCAGGCCAGGTAACCGTGAATAGCATCGTCGACCGCATCGATCGCAACCAGCTTGTCGTGATGCGTTCGCCGGCGGTTCTCTTTTTCACGACGAATTTTGGGCGGTAAGTCTTCCAGATCATCGTCCTTCATCGGAGGCAGCGAAATCTTCTCTGGATCATACATGTCGAAGTACTTTTGCGGGCAGTAATTCGGAAAGTGAGGCGCGTAGATGCCACAAGCCAAGAAGAATGGTTTGTCATGCTTCTTTTGCAATTGCTTGACAGCCCAGTTGATACGAATCGTATCTGCCATCTCCTCTTCGCGCTCGTTCGGGATCGGTCCCCATTCAAGGAACAACCCGCCGGTGACCTGCTTGCCTTGGTTGTAGATGCTTGCCGGAAACGGCTGCGGCACTGGCGTATCGCTGCTCCACGATTCGAGTGCCCAACCACCTTCCCGCTGAAACTGGTTGCGTAGGAAAAACTCGGTCCAGCCTCGTTGGTCGATCGCCCCGGCGGGATGATGATACAGCTTTCCCGCCCCCAGCGTTGTGTAGCCCGCTTTCGCGAAACTCATTTGCAGGGACTCGATTTCAGGATGATGAACGAAGTAGTTCGGGCTGGTGTAACAGCCTGTGGTCGATGCGTATTGGCCCGAGAAGATCGCCGCTCGGCTTGGCGCGCAGAATACGCCTGCGGTGTGTGCATTTGTAAAGTTGACGCCGCGTGCCGCCAGGGCATCGATATTGGGAGTGATTGCATGTGGCGTCGTTTCCAGGCAACCAACCCAATCGTTCATATCATCGACCGCTAGGAACAAGACGTTCGGAGGTCGATCCGCAGCGTATGAGCTGATGTTACTGGCGCAAAAGGCACACGCCATACACACTACCACTGAAGCCGGTTTGACTTGCATTTATAGGTCGACTTTCATGTTCGTATTTAAGTTGGGGATTTAGGTTCGCTGCGGCTCAGTCTTGCTTGTCGTCGGTCTTGCTGTATTGTTTTGGCAGCGTGTCGTTCCATGATTGCACCACAGCGGACAGCCTTTTCACGACATCAGGATGCTTCGCAGCGACATCGCTGGACTCGGCGGGATCGGCAACAATGTCGAAGAGTTGCGGAGAACCATGTCTTTTCCGGGTCGGGTGAAGCAGCTTCCACTGACCAATGCGAACGTAGGCCTCGCTGCCCGGATTGCTCGTTTTCCAAAGCAATGGCTTAGTGCGCACATGCGGAGCTTTCCCAAGCCAAGCTGCGGAAGTGTCTTCACCATCGAATTCATCGGCGTCGATCTTGATGCCGGTGATCGCGCATAGCGTTGGCAGCCAGTCAACACCGCTGAGGACCGATTGATCGTCAGTGCGACCAGCCGGAACATGTCCCGGCCAGCGAACGATCCAGGGGACGCGAACACCGCCTTCCCAAAACGTGTGCTTGCCGCCTCGATAGGGACCGTTGCAGCCCATCATGTTGAGACGAACTCCGCGCTCATCAAACTCGCCCATACCGGCACCCTGATCGCTATTGAATACAACGATGGTGTTCTCACGCAGATTGAGTTCATCGAGCCGTTTCAACAAACGGCCGACCGCGTCGTCAAGAGACTCGACATCGGCGAGATAGCGTTGCATCGCATCGTCGACATCTCCAAGTTTTCGGGCGCTGTCGAACTTGACCGACATCTGTGAAGGGAAGTCGGAAGGATCGACTTTCAATCCGTTCCAGCGTTTGACCAGAGCATCGTGCGGGTCGACTTTGCTGTGCGAAATGTGGCCCCACACATTCACGTAGAACGGTCTGTCCTTGTTCGCTTCGATAAATGTGACTGCGTCATCGTAGATGTGCGCATCACGACCGAGTGCATCGTCGGTCAGCTTCTTCTTTCCCGACTGTGGCTGTTCATTCATTCCGTTGATCACATCGATTCCATACGTACCGTTTGTGCTGACAGGTCCGATGTGCCACTTGCCAAAGTGACCAGTCGCGTAGCCTTGCCGCTTGAGTAGTTCGGTAATGGTGACGCGATCCGCAAAGCCACCATTGGCTGGGTAGTCTGCGAACGTCGCCGTGAACTTGGAGGTCATCAAGCCGGTGCGGGCTGGGCAACAGGTTGCACCGGTCGAGTTGAATTGTGTGAACCTTGTTCCCTCTTTCGCCAGCCTGTCGATATTGGGCGTGCGTGCGTAGGGATGCCCATAGCAACCTAGATCGCCACCTCCCAGATCGTCGGCAAGCAAGAAGACAATGTTCGGTGGTCTCTGAGCTTGCCTTTCAACTGCATGAGATTCGCCGAGCATCAGAGAGCACGCGAAAAGGAAACCAATAGAGATCGACGATATCCTTTGGCTCATAAGTTGAGTTCCTGTGTTGTCATTTGAAATGAAGCTCATTCTGATTTCCCGATTTCATCCAAGGCCGCCTGATACAGATCTGAAACAATGGCATCGCTGAGTGCATGATCAAACAGGGCGACTTCATCGATGCGTCCGTCCCACATATTCTGTCCACTCGAATTCGTCCCGAAACATAGCACGTCGGTCTTGCTGTCGGCCACCGGCGAGCATGCAGCGGACGCTACTTGACGACCGTCTTCGTAGAGACGGAATTGTTCACCGTCGGCTGTCATCACGATATGACGCCATGTTTTAAGTTTGACAACAGAATCGCTAACGACGGACAGCAAATTCCCGTCGCGGCTTCGTATCGTCGCTTGTAGGCAGCCAAGCTCATTGAGCGCTAAAAAAAAGTTGCCGCTGTCGTTGTGAATGTTGGTTGCGACCATCGCGCCTTTCGCTTTCGCATCGAGATAGACGAATGCGGCTAACGTCAATTTCCCGGTCCGAAGCGGTGGTGCAGTGTCCACGCGGCCACCGCGTCCGGTCGAATCAGCCTGCACTCGCAAGGAACCTCCGGAAAAGACGCCTCTTGCGTGAGGCGGTCGCTTTCCTTCGCCTGTTAGCACAACGCCCGAGTACTGCGGTGGCTGGCAGGCAAGCCCCTGATCGCGAATCGCCATCTGATAGAATGCAAGCGGAGACAGTTTCTTGACTGTTTGCGAGTATCGACGGCGGGACTCGTCGAAGGTGCGAATGAACCGATCAGTCGCCAATTCTATCTTGACTGGCTGGTCAGCTTCATCGTCGACCTTAAGAGCCTGTGAAGTTCGCAAATCAACCGCGGCCTGCCTCTTGTGGCCTTTCCTCGACTTTGGTTGCACGCGAACAAGTCCATTGAACACATGCACTTCGCTTGTGCCCGATCCAACCTCAACGGAAAACTCCGTTCCAAAGTCAATGACCTCCGCTTCCGGAGTATCGATCGTAAAGCCGATTCCGTCTGGGGGAACGTTCGCTGAGATTCGCCCTTGCTGCAGTACCAAACGCTTACCACTTACCACATCGAATCGAGCAGGAGCTTCCACATAAACCATGACTCCGCCGTCGAACCGCAGGTGGAGCAAACCTTTTTGTAGCTCGTAATCGCCCACTGATAGGTTCGCTTCGTCCCATGGTTGATTGCCCTTAGTAAGCAGATCGCTTACACGTCTAACGACAGTCGCTGCGCTACCGTTAGCCGTTTCATGATTGCGGTTTTCTTCAGGTCGCATGGACATGAATGTGATGAGGACGCATGCCGCGGTCACAAGCCCGGCTACGGTGAGCAGCAATACCGGTCGCGAACGGACGACCATCGCTGGGAGCTCTGAAGGCGCCGAGCCACTGCCACTGGCACTGGCTTCCAACACACTTGACTGAATGTGTCTACGTTTCAGAGAACGTCGCAAGTGTGAGTGCAGTTCGCCGCGAAGCGCAAACCGCTGGAGATTCGCTGGCACTTTCAGCCACTGCTGAAACGCTGTAGCCTCTCCCTCAGACACCTCTCCTTCATGAACGCGATCGATGAAATCATCGTCTATCGACATCATGAGTTCTCCAGCGCGAGACGACGCTCGATACAACTGGCTAATGCCGTTCGGACTCGCGACAGCAGGACCCGTACCGAGCCGCTGGTGGATCCCGTCGCCTGCGCTATCTCGGCAGCAGATCGTTCCTCGACATACTGCAAATCGAGCAATCGTCGAGACCTTGGCGGGAGTTCTTCCAGGCAGGCTTCGAGCGCCTCGCGTCGTTGGCTGCGACCGTCCGCTTGGTTCACGATCGTATCAGCGAGTTGACTGAGCAATTCATCGGAAAACACAACCCGTGATCGCCCCTGCGCCCGGTAGTAGTCAATCACCCGAGATTTGGCGATCCACAGTGCCCAGCCAACGAACGGCCTACCGGAGTCATACTCGTCAAACCGACGCGCTAGTTCCTGAGCAATCCGCTGCACGACATCTTCGGCATCGTGAAACCCAGTGATCGACGCAAACACGTACGCAGATATGGAAGGCTCGGCCTCCAACCAGCGATGGGTGAAATCTTCGCGTTTCTGACCTTCGTCCATCAGCCCAACCGATGAAAAATGAATTTGAGATGATTGTATGCCGAATGCGAACGGGAATCGTTAACAAGAATCCGGAGGAAATTCAGCTTCTGCTTCTGACAGATTTACGACGATGCGCACCACCGGCC
Source organism: Pirellulaceae bacterium (assembly GCA_041742175.1). GTDB lineage: Bacteria > Planctomycetota > Planctomycetia > Pirellulales > Pirellulaceae > Aureliella. The sequence continues at coordinate 1,425 of JBGSJB010000628.1, read as the reverse complement.
TAGATCCCCGACCTGAGACGCGTACTGTCGATATGCATCTCATTGTTTCGACAGTTGCTCGAAGAAGTGCCTCGACTGTTCCAGTGTTGAGGCTTCTCTACGCCCACCAACCGGATGGCGAAGCAGCCGAGAGCATGATCCGCTTAATGTCATTTAGGAGAAGGCGAATCAGTGGAAATCTGCAAAAATATTCGCTTCTTGCGCAAGATTTCGATATCTGATTCAGTCTTGCTGTTAGAAGCGAATTAAGCACTTTGCCGAATGAACTTATGAAACCGACTCACGAACTAACCCGAGCCAGTCTGATTTTGCGACTTCAAAACGCGGAAGATAGGACGGCATGGGATGAGTTCGCGGCGATTTATGGTCCGGTCGTTTTCAACGTCGCTATGAGCCGTGGCTTTCAAGCAGCCGACGCTGAGAATCTGGTTCAAGAGGTATTCATGGCGGTTGCCAGTTCGATCTCCAACTGGCTCGGGCGAGATGACCGGGGCAGTTTCCGAGCTTGGCTGTTGAAAATCGCTCGCAATGCCGCTGTCGACATGATCACGCAGAAAGCGACTCGCGCCTTGGGACGTGATGGGAGCGAAGTCCAGTTCCACTTGGCGAATTTGCCAGCGCCATCTCAGCTATCCAGTGCTCTCGATCTGGAGTACGAACGAAGGGTCTTTCAATGGGCCTCGGATCGTGTTCGCGAGTCGGTGGCGGAACACACTTGGCAAGCGTTCTGGCTGACGAGCATAGCGGAATTGTCCGTCCAAGCGGCAGCAGCGAAGCTTAACACTCGTCCCGGCAATATTTATTTCGCTCGTAGTCGGGTGATGGCACAGATCAAGCAACTTGTACAGCAGTATCAGGTCCAACAGTGAACAACAAACAAGATACTTGTGATGACGCGCCGCTCGCAGCAATCCTTCGGCTTGACCAGTCATCGGAGCCAAGCGATGAGCTACTCGCGCATGTAGAAACCTGCACGCGCTGCCAAGAGCGGCTCAGCGAACTGGCCGGACCGGCGGCGATGTGGCATGGAGTGAAAGACGCAATCTCGGAAACAGCCGGATCGAATCAACTACGCAGTTTTCCCCCGGTGAACTTGGAGCAATGTGCAATGCACTGGACGGAGTCGATGGCCAGTCAGTTGCTGTCGCCGCCGAGCCATCCAGAAATGCTAGGGCGCTTGGGACGATACGAAGTCGAACGGTTGATCGGTTCCGGCGGGATGGGAGTTGTCTTCAAAGCCTTCGACACCGAACTGAATCGCCCCGTCGCCATCAAGTTGCTGGCTCCATATCTCGCCAGCAGCGGACCGGCAAGAATGCGATTCTCGCGTGAAGCACGCGCGGCAGCCGCCGTTGTGCATCAGCACGTGGTGCCGATTTACAACGTCGAGACAGAACGTGAATCGCCTTTCATCGTCATGCAGTT
>JBGSJB010000627.1:0-2594 GCA_041742175.1 Pirellulaceae bacterium | reverse complement strand
GCGGAGGCGATATTGAAGTTTCGTCAGGAGTTATTGATGACTTCGGCGCGCGACTTCATTCCTTACACGTATCACTTGCCGGTGGCGGTGGTGATCGCCAAGATTCGAGCTGATTACAGTCTGATGGATATCGTGTCGCTTGATCAACCGCAGCATCGCCCGTACGTGATCACTAAGCACTTTTGGACGGGTTGGGAAGCGTATGAACGGCCGACTTGGGTGACGTTCAACGGGCGCACGTTTGATTTGCCTTTGATGGAACATGCCGCGTTTCGCTTTGGTGTGCCAGTGCCGCAGTGGTTTAATCTGGAAGCGAAGACCTACGAGCAGCAACGCAATCGCTACAACTTGCATTCGCATATGGATCTGCACGAGTTGCTGACGAACTATGGCAGCACTTGGTATCGCGGCGGATTGAATTTGGCGGCAGCCTTGCTGGGTAAGCCGGGGAAGATGAACGTGCAGGGCGATATGGTTCAGTCGTTGTACGATCAAGGTAAGATCGGCGAGATCAACGAGTATTGTCGCTGCGATGTGTTGGATACGTATTTCGTGTTCCTGCGTACGGCGATGTTGATGGGAAAGATTAGTTTTGAGCAAGAGCGGGAGCGTGTTCTTTCAGCTAAGGCGTTGATCGAGAGTCAGGCGGACCAACATCCGGCTTATCAGCAGTATCTCGAGCAGTGGGGTGATTGGCTGAATCCGTGGGAGCAAGAGGGTACGGATAAAAGTGGATCGTGACGCGGCCGCGTTGATGGCTGACGGATTATTCGAAGTCGATTTTTTGGTAGGCGTCGCGCAGGGGTAGGGATGCGGTGATGCTCAGCAGCGATAGAACTTCGTCGATGCCCACAACATCTCGCAGTAGCCATAGACCTTCTGGAGTACGCGTACGCTGTTCAACGCGCGGTTCGTCTTGCGAGAAAATCAGATACTCTTGAAGTGAGGGTATTTGGCGATAGTGATCGAACTTGGTGCCGCGATCAAAGTCTGCGGTGTTGGGCGAGAGGACTTCGACGATGAGTACTGGGTTGGTGATCGCGAAATCAGAATCACCTTGGATGGGCGGGCAGACAACAGATACGTCTGGGTAAGCGTAATAGCCGGTCGCTTCGATGTGGATTTTCATGTCGCTGCCATGCGCTTGGCAACTGTGCCCCTTCAGCATATGTTGGATCTCACCGAGTACGTTGGATCCGATGAGGCTGTGCCTGCGAGTTCCGCCGGCTTGTGAAAAGACTTCGCCAGCGAAATACTCGTGGCGTTCGGTCTGGGTGCGTTCCCACGCGAGATACTCGGCAGCGGACATTTTCAAGTTCGACTTTTCAGCGGTACTCATTCTCTAGTTCTTCCATATCGGTTTCAGGTCGAGCACGAATCCGGGTAGCGTTTCTTCGTTCGAAACTGAGTCGGGCGACGTTAGGACTTCAACGGGTTTATCAGGTTGGTAGATGTGGACTTGGCATTTCGAGGGATCGATCAACCATCCGAGCCGAATGCCATTTTTCATGTAGTTCTGCATTTTGACTTGCAGTTCTCGAAGCGTGTCGGTGGCTGAGCGCAGTTCGATGACGAAATCGGGGCTAATCGGCGGGAACTTTCTCCGATCTTCGGGCGATAGGGCTGACCATCGTTCAGCGGAAATCCAAGACGCATCCGGTGAACGCTTCGAAGTATCAGGTAGGCAAAAGATGATCGATGAATCAAACGTTGCGCCTCCGAACTGCTTTGACCAAGCTCGCAATTGGAAAGTCAGTTCTGCGTTGAGATTTGAAGTATCGCCGCCGGTTGGTGACATGATGACGATTTCTCCGTTTGCATTTTGTTCGACGACTAAATCGGGATTCAGTTGAACGAACTCTTCGAATGACTCCTTAACGCGGAGGGTCACTGGTAGAGTGCTGAATGGAGGAGAGACTTGATCTTCTTTGTCGATAGCGAGTGACATTGGTTTGGCTCCGGTTTTTCGGTTGATCGCCTACGACTTAAGTTTACCAGAAGCGGGCGGATGATTCGAATATGGAACCGGGTTAGGTGATGAGCAGTTTGCGAACAGCGGTGCCTTGGCGGCGGGCTTTGATGCGGAGGTAGGGGGCGATGTGATAGCAGCGATGCGCGAAGCTGCCGGGGAGCGAATCGGGTTTGCCGTGATTGGGTTCTGAGACGTCTTCGATGTTGAATCCGCTGCGGCAGATACCGCCGAGAAGAGCAGACCAACTGTGGACATACTCGCGCGTCTGCGGTTCGCGCAGCGGCGTGGGTGTTGTCGGCGATGCGACGGGTGAAGGATCGTAGTACGGGTGCTCGATCACGTACTGGCCGGTGTAGGTTTCGAGTGAGGCTTGTAGATTTGCGGGTTGCTTATGTTGGCTGATGTACAGTCCGCCAGCGCGGGTGATGCGAGCGACTTCTTGAAACACGCGGTCGATGCGAGGCAAGTAGCAGGTGCTGACCGGATGGATGACGAGATCGAACTCTGCGTCGCTGAGCATCGATAGGTTGTCCATCGAGGTTTCGATCGTGCGCAGCGGGAGCTTGCGAGTTTCAGCGACTGCGCGATCGTGTTCGAGCATGACGGGGCTGAGGTCGACGAC
>JBGSJB010000626.1:0-5197 GCA_041742175.1 Pirellulaceae bacterium | reverse complement strand
TGTCCAGTGCACATACACGTCGATTCCACGAATCGAACCTAACTTTCGCGTGCGGAACATTTGACTTTCGCCTTAAATTTGAAGTCTGCAAAATCGGCAGTCGCCCGACTTCCTTTCTACGTTGCAAATCGCGAACCGTTCATTCCCATCGCTCACTCGCCACGAAGCAAACCGGGTTGTATGTCGATGTCCAGCGACGAAAAATCACCCGCATCGACTTTCTCCCATGCGATCGCGCCCATTACCGCGTTGTCTGTGCACAATTCTGGAGGCGAAATCATCAACTCGAAACGACCGCGCTCTGCCATCGCCTCTAAACTCCGGCGCAACAATTCGTTCGCAGCGACTCCGCCGCCAACGCACAACCGCCGCAAACCCGATCGCTCCAGTGCCAACTGAGCTTTCGAGACTACGCAGTCAACTGCCGCCTGCTGGAAACTCGCCGCCATGTCCGCTCGCTGAGAGTCAGAAAGCACCAGCGACTGAAAATCCTGTTTGCCGATACCGACCAATTGATAACGCACCGCAGTCTTCAGGCCTGAGAAACTCATATTCAGTGTGCTGCGATCACTCATCATCGGCCGCGGTAAGTTATAGGCCTTCGCGTCGCCCGATTTCGCTAAGCGGCTGATATGCGGGCCACCGGGATATGGCAACCCAAGCATCACGGCGACTTTGTCAAACGCTTCGCCGACAGCGTCATCGATTGTGCCGCCAAGGTACTGCCACCGATTCGCGGACTGACAGCGATACAAATTGGTATGCCCACCACTGACCACAAATCCGACGCAAGGAAAAATGCTCTCCGAGCGACCGAACTGGCAAGCGTAAATGTGAGCCTGCACGTGATTGATCGAAACCAGCGGTTTATTCCACGCTACGCACAACGCCTTTGCCGCAGACAAACCCACCAGCAACGAGCCTGGCAAACCCGGCTCAACGGCCACCGCTACGGCCGCTAGATCACGAACCGGATCGATCCCGCTGTCCGCGATTGCACTAGCCACGATCGGCACGATCCGTTCCAGATGGGCCCGCGCAGCCAACTCAGGTACGACGCCATGAAAGCGCTCATGGACATCCTGTTGGCTAGCCACTTGAGCTGACAACACATTGCGTTCACGATCGATCACCGCAGCGGCAGTTTCATCGCAAGTTGTTTCGATCGTCAATATCGTTCGCACGCCCGCCTACGACTTTGCTGCTGGTAAAGCGGTGATCGACTGTTTGAGAACCGGTTGGTGCTGCGACGCACAGTGCAGCGCACCGCGTCCCCAAATAAGATCGGCGCAATCTACTGGAATGATTTTTCGATCCGGCAGCAACTGTTCAAACAACCTAAGTGCCGCGCGATCCGTTTCATCGCTTTGAAACGTTGGAACCAGCAGGATGCCATTGGCGAATAGAAAATTGCAGTAGCTTTCGGGCACCCGCTGCTGATCGATAAATCGTGGCGGAGGCGTCGGCAACGCATGAACTTCGAAAGCGGTGCCATCGAGCGATCGAGCGTTTTTCAGTATTCGAATATTTTCCGCCAAGCCAGCATGATTCGGGTCACTTAGACGACCGCTAACGGCAGCCACAATAACTCCCGGCGCAACAAACCGAGCAAGTTGATCGATGTGTCCGTCGGTGTCGTCACCCAGCATCCCGCCGCCATCGACCCAGATAATGTTGGTCACACCCAGTTGCCGCTGCAACTCTGTTTCGACCATTTCACGACTCCAACCCGGGTTTCGCGTCGAACTTAAGAGCACGCTTGCCGTTGTCAGTAGCGTGCCTGCGCCATCGGTCTCCAAACCGCCACCCTCGCAAAACAGCGGCGAGACACTTCGCGGGCATCCGATCAACTTGCAGATGGCTTCCGTCGCACGCGCGTCACAATCGAACGGTGGGTACTTTCCACCCCAAGAATTGAACTGCCAATCAACTCCGATCACCGCGCCATCGTCGCATCGCCGGACAAACGTTGGTCCATAATCGCGAATCCAAGTGTCATTGGTCGCAACCTGATGAATGCGTACGGACTCCAAATCTTGTAAGTATTCAGTCGCCGGATGCCGCAAACCGCTAGGTCCGCTCAACACATGCACAGGTTGTACGCGGGCAAGCTCAGCGATGAAGCGCACAAACACAGCAGGAATCGGATCGAAACGGTCTGGCCAAGTCTGCAAATTATGGGGCCAAGCAATCCACGTGGCAGCTTGCGTTTCCCACTCAGCGGGCCATACATGCGGACTCTGGTTGTTTCGTTTGATCACAGTAACTTTTGTCGTTTCAAATAATTCAGAATTCAAATGAAGTCGCAATGGATGAATTACGCCTTGCCAATGTATCGCTTCGTCAAATCACCATAAGCGTCAATGCGGCGATCGCGAAGAAACGGCCAGTAAGTGCGCGTCGCGTTGATCTTCGTCAAGTCGCAAGGCACGATTAAAATCTCTTCTGCTTCATGACTCGCTCGCTTCATGATATCACCGCTTGGATCGCACACGAACGAGGCACCCCAAAACTGCAAACCCCCTTCCAGCCCCACGCGATTGGCTGCTCCGACGTAGACGCCATTCGCGATTCCGTGAGCTCGCATCGACGTTTCCCACGAACTGTGCTGAGTCGCGCCATACTGCTCGAACTCAGCCGGATGCCAACCGATTGCAGTTGGGTAAAGTAGGATTTCTGCGCCGGCCAAAGCGAACAAGCGAGCGGCTTCCGGATACCACTGGTCCCAGCAGACGCCAACTCCCAAGCAAGCATACTTGGTCTTCGCAACCGTGAACCCAAGATCGCCAGGTGTGAAATAGAATTTCTCATAGTACAACGGGTCGTCAGGGATGTGCATCTTGCGATACATGCCAACCATTTGGCCATCGACGTCAAAGGTCACTGCAGTATTGTGATACAAGCCGTGAGCGCGACGTTCAAAAATGGAGCAAGTAACGACCACTCCGTGCGCTTTCGCGGCTTGCTGCAACCGCTGACTAGTTGGGCCCGGAATTTCCTCAGCCAACTCGAAACGCTCATGAACTTCAGCCTGACAAGGGTACTGTGTATTGAAAACCTCCTGCAAGCAGATGATATTAGCTCCCGCTTTGGCCGCTTCAGCGATCCGTTCAAGCGCTTTGTCGACGTTGGCCTGCGTGTCCGTAGTACAGCTCATTTGAACCATCGCCAACTGAACCACTTTTGCACTTGCCATGCGAAAACCCTATCCGAAACCGTTTGGAAACCAACTTTAAATGAATGCCGACTCTGTCGATCATGCTAACAATCTCAACGAATCCGGCAACCGGTTTAGCCGCCAGCGATTGGGTAGTAGCGGGCTATTCGTTATCGGAACCGACACCGAAGTTGGTAAGACATTTGTGACTTGCCAGTTAGCGAAGTTGTTGGTCGCGCAAGGAATGCGTGTCGGAGTTTACAAGCCTGTCGCCAGCGGCGTGGATCAAGTACAAGTTAGCGATGCGGAACAACTGCTTGCCGCCTCAGGGCAACAATGCGAATTGGAGCGAGTTTGCCCGCAACAGTTTACTGCGCCCCTCGCGCCACCAATCGCAGCCGCGATGGAAGGCCGCGAAGTCGATGAAGCACTCTTGCTCTCCGGCGCAAATTGGTGGCTCGGGCGCTGCGACTTGCTGTTGATCGAAGGCGCCGGGGGAGCCCTGTCGCCAATTGCAACTCAACAAACCGTCCTCGACCTCGCCGTTCGATTCGCGTTTCCACTATTGTTAGTTGTCGGTGATCGCTTGGGCGCTGTGAATCACACGCTGCTGACACTGGAAGCGGCAGCGAAACGCGGTCTGAGAGTGGAAGCGATTGTGCTGAACCGGCTGCCTAGGATCGACGCCCCGCAAAGCAATCGCGAGCTAATTCAATCCTTCGCGCCGAAAATTGACACGTTTAACAGCGATCAATTGGAACTGTTGCTCAAGTGACCTGCGCAATGTGAGCTCAACGCCTGAGTATCGGGCTGACTTCGCCAACGCATTCGTCGTTTCCACCAAACTAGTTCCGCACCCCTATGGCGCCTCAGCTTGCTCGGAATGACCTTTGCTGAATTTCCCCTGCAGAAAATGCAGAGGGGAAGATGGAAAACGAAGGGTGCCTGAGATGCTCGAGCAACAATCACAACTGTCTGAACTGCTAAGTGATCTCGAACGTCAAGTTTGCGATCCGCTGTTATGCGAAGTCGTTCTCGACCTCGCAGAAACGCAGGTAATTTCAAGTTTTTTCATCAACGAACTGATTCGTGTGAGCCTGCGCTTGCGAATGACCGATCGCCGGCTACTGCTCATCAACGTTCAGCCAAGCGTTTGCGAAGTGCTAAAACTGCTGCGGCTGGACCGGACCTTCGAATTTGAATCGATTCCGGTTTGCGACGAAACTGGGCAAGCGAGCGCAACGATTAAGCAGCGCACTGACCCGGCGCAAAAAGCCAGAACTTTTTTCCTGCGGCGGTTTGCAAGTCGATTTGCACTGCGAAGTTTTTCTTAAGTAAGTCCAGGACATAAAAAAACGGAGGCCATTTCGACCTCCGCTTTGCATTAATCAAGCGTGCTTGTCCACGTTCGCTTCGTAAGCACTACTCGCTCGCCTAGCCCTTTGTCGGAGCTTCTACAACGGCGCTCTGTTCGCCGCTGCTACCGGTGCTGGTCGAGTAACTTGGTGTGGCCTTTTCAGCCGCTTCACGCATTTGCTGCTCTTGGTTAATCATGCCAGTCAATCGAAACGCTGTCTGCAGTTCGATCGGATTGAAGAACTTGACGTTGCCAATGTATTGCGATTCGATGCGGTTTTTATGAGCCAGCTCTTCCCATGACATGCGATTAGCGATGTGCCATGCAGCAGCTTGGGCAGTATTCTGCGGTACTTTGCCCTGACCAAGTACTGCACACAAATCGCGAACGCGTGGGTCTGGATTCAGTTCTTCAAGTGGAACGATCTTGTACTTCATACGTGGATTCGGGTCTTGCTTGCCATGTTCCAAGCAGACGCATGGCACTTTCAGCTTGCCGGGTCGATCTGGGTTAACGCGGAACATGCCTCCCATTCCGCCGCCGCCCATTCCTCCCATTCCGCCGCCGCCCATTCCTCCCATGCCGCCGCCCATTCCACCCATGCCGCCGCCCATTCCGCCCATGCCGCCGCCCATTCCTTGTCCGCCACCGCCCATGCCTCCCATGCCACCGCCCATGCCACC
>JBGSJB010000625.1:0-9828 GCA_041742175.1 Pirellulaceae bacterium | reverse complement strand
GAACGTATCGTTGGTCGGTCCGTCGGATAGAAACGAACCGATTAGAAAGTCGTCATAACCATCGCCATTCACGTCGCCAGCTCCACTGACGGAAACGCCGCTCAGTTCGCTCTCGTCGGCTCCGTAAACGGTGAGTCCGGCTGCGCCGAGCGAGCCAAGATTGACAGCGGCCGGCAAGTTTCTGCTACCGAAAATCAAATACGACTCGCCCGCATCCGTCATGTTCCAAGCGTTGTTTTCGCCGCTGCCATAGATGGCTCCGATTAGCAGATCCGCCAACCCATCGCCGTTCACGTCGCCGGCTCCTCCAACTGCCCAGCCGCTGTAGTCGCCAGCATCCACGCCAAGGAACACGGTCGCTTGACCCATTTGCAAGTCTGCAAGATCGATCGAGCTAGGCAAGTTCGCCGCGCCGTAAATCAAGTAGCTCTCACCCGAGTCGGCTTTCGCATTGTTCAAGCCGTCCGCGTAGCTCGCGCCGATCATGAAGTCCGAGTAGCCATCGCCGTTCACGTCGCCAGCGCTCGCAACGGCTGAACCACTTTGATCGCCATTGCCCGCGCCATAGATCGTCAAATCCGCTGATCCAACGACGCTCAGATCGATCACACTTGGCAGCGAAGCACTGCCGAAGATGACATACGTTTCACCAGAGTTCGGACGACTATTGTTCACTCCGTCTGCAGAAGGCGAGCCGATGATCAAATCGGAAAAGCCATCACCGTTAACATCCGCCGCGCTCAGCGTCGCGCCCGAGCCATCACCCGCATCCGCTCCCAGTATCTTCACTCCGGCTGTACCGAGGTTCGCCAGGTCCAACGAACTTGGCAACGTGGGGCCGCCATAAATCAAATAGCTTGCACCCGTATTACTCTTCGCGCCGCTATCGCCGTACACCGCGCCGACCAGCAGATCGTCAAAACCATCACCGTTGACATCACCAGCTCGGCTGACTGCCGTACCACTCCAGTCACCAGCCGCCGCGCCGTAGATCGCCAACCCATCGTCCGCCGACATCAATTGCAGATCGATCGCCATCAAGCGGCGTTCTTCCATATTCTCCAACAACAGTCGACGACGAGCGCGACGGCGTTGCGGATTGGAGGTTAGGTTAAGTCGACGAAGAATCCTTGCGAGAGAGTCGCGAAGCGTCATTCGAGTCACCTGTGAATCTTAGAGTTCACGCTTGGCATTGATCCACGCCGGGGCAGACGTGTAGGAGAACCAGTGCTAAGCGGCAGCAGGTGAGTGCAGCTAAGAAAACTTAAACGATACTTGTCAAATCGAGCTCGTTTTTGTCAGCCAAGAAGTCGATTTTTGTTAGCGAGCAAGCGCGTCGTGCGGCTTAGGCAAAACGAACCGGCGCAGCCGCGCTGTATCCGCCGCAACGCATTCGACGGTGTCCTGAAGTCAATGTTACGGCGTTTCGACACTTCACGCTAACTCGCTGATCGCACCCTGACTTCACCCTTCCAGCCAAGCGACCGGGAGGGTCGGCAATCGAGCGTCCAGCGAGATTGCCGGGGGGGCTGGTAGCGGTCGATCAGTCTTAGAAGCGGTGCAGTCGCCCTCCCCAGCCACGCAATCGCGGGCTGACCCTCCCAAACTGCGTTTGAGAGGGTGAAGATGGTAGCGATCAGCGAAAAGCCCCTGCATTTCTGTAACTTTCGTACTCGTACTCAGGCGTAGCCGGTACTCGTACTCGTACTCGATCGGAGTGAACTACGAGTACGAGCACCATTTCATCGAGTACGAGTACGATCAAAGTGCTGTCCTTAGGCGCGAGGATGATACTGATTGTGAACGCGCTTCAATCGTGAACTGTCGACGGAAGTATAGATCTGAGTTGTCTGAATACTGGCGTGACCCAGAAGTTCTTGGATCTGGCGCAGGTCGGCGCCGCCGGCGAGCATGTGCGTCGCAAAGCTGTGTCTCAACGTATGAGGACTGATGCCGGGATCGATATCGGCTCGCAACGCGTAACGCTTCACTAACTCCCAGATCGCTTCGCGCCGCAAACGCCGACCCGTTCGCGACAGGATCAACCACGGCACGCGTTCCGGATCGCGGCTGCCAAGCAACAGTGGTCGCAGTTCGCTTAAGTAAACTTCGATCGCGCACACCGCATTCTGGCCGATAGGCACCATCCGCTGCTTCGATCCTTTACCTTCGACCAAGCAGTAGCCCTCAGCCAAGTGCGTGTTGGCGCGCAGCAAATGAGCTACTTCGGAGACGCGACAACCGGTTGCATACAGCAGCTCGAGGATCGCGCGATCGCGTTGCCAATAGATATCGAACTTGCGAGGAGCCATGAGAAAGCGTTCGATTGCTGCTGGCGTGATCGCTTTGGGGATGCGCTGCCACATCTTTTGCGTCGCCAACAACTCGGAAGGATTGTCTTGAACGATGCCTTCGAGTTGCAAGTACTTGAAGAACATGCGGGTTGTAACGATCGCTCGCGAGATCGATGCCGGCGCGAGCTTATCCTGCTGCAGACTCGCTACGAAGTCGGTCAAGTCGGCTAGCGTCAAGCGATTGATCGGCTTACTGCCCAACCACTGCATCATGCGTTTGAGATCGCGACCGTAAGCTTGAACGGTATTATCCGCCAGATGACATTCGGTACGCAGGTAATCCGTGAACTTCTGTTGCCAGTTACTTGCGAGCGCCGGCGCCGGAGCGAGGCTGGAAGTCTTTCCTTGCTCGCGCAATCGCTTAAGCTTACTGCTCATATGAATTAACTGACGTGCTAGGTCGACGTTTAGAAGCGCAGTTGACGATAGAATAATTCTCGGCACTGGCTGTCGAAGGGCTGCATGGAATAGATGCAGCGATCGGCGGCTAAGCTGACAGAGTGAATGGAAATGCGATTTTTTGCAGATGCGCGAAAGGATGGGTTGTACTGATGAAGATTCTCGTGATCGGTGGTGCGGGTTATGTTGGGTCGCACACCGTCCGTCTGTTAACTCGCAACGGATACGATGTTTGGGTTTATGACAATTTGTGCAAAGGCCATCGCGAAGCGGTTCCTGCCGGTCGCTTGATTGAAGGCGAACTTTCGGATCGCGCGAAGCTATCCAAGGTTTTCGCGGAGCATCAGATCGACGCCGTCATGCACTTCGCCGCTTTCGCATTGGTCGGCGAATCGGTCACAAGCCCAGCGATTTATTACCAGAACAATGTGACTGCGACGCTCGATCTACTGGAAAGTATGCGGAATGCAGGCGTTTGGCGGATCGTTTTCTCGAGTACCACTGCAACTTATGGGCAGCCTGAGAAGATGCCGATTACGGAGTCGACGTTGCAATTGCCGATCAATCCGTATGGATTTACCAAGTTGGTAATTGAACATGCGTTGACCGATTATGCGCACGCTTATGGTTTCGGCTGCGCGGCGCTGCGTTACTTTAATGCTTCGGGCGCCAGTCCTGATGGCGATATCGGTGAAGATCACACGCCCGAATCGCACCTGATTCCGCTGATTTTGCAAACCGCTTTGGGACAACGCGACTACATAGGAATGTTTGGAGACGACTATCCGACTCCTGACGGTAGCTGCATCCGAGACTATATTCATGTCGACGATTTGGCCGATGCACATTTGAAAGCGCTTTCACTGATCGAACCGGGCAGTAATCTTCAGCTGAATTTGGGGACCGGCAAAGGTCAAAGCGTGAAAGAAGTGATCGAAGCATGTCGACAAGTCACTGGTCATGCGATTCCTGTCAAAGTGGAACCTCGACGGCCCGGCGATCCCGCAGAGTTGGTCGCGGACAGCGGTCTCGCACAGAAGGTGCTCGGTTGGAAACCGGAGTACATGGATATCCAAGCGATTATTGAAACCGCTTGGCGCTGGCATCGCTCGCACCCGCGCGGTTACGCAAGTTAGCATTAGAATCGCGACGTAAAAGTCAAACAATGCAATGTCTAGAGACCCAACCTGCAACTAGAAGATAACCGGTCATGCAAGACATTATTATTGAAAAGCCTTACAAGTTCGTACCGCCTCACACGGGCAATTGGATCCCCAGTGCGATTCAAAAGTTACGTGTCGTTGATCGCTATTTGGCAAAGCACGAAGGGGTTGTCTCTCACGAGATCCGCGGTATCGATCATCTGAAAGAGTCGTTGCGGCAGAACAAAGGAATTTTGTTAGCACCCAATCATTGCCGCTACGCCGACCCGTTGGCGATGGGTTGGGTCGCGAGGGAAATTGACACACACGTTTTTGCGATGGCCAGTTGGCATCTGTTTAACCAGAGTCGCTTGCAAGCGTGGGCGATTCGCATGATGGGCGGCTTCAGCGTTTATCGCGAAGGCCTCGATCGTCATTCGCTGGACACGGCCATCGACGCGCTAGTGACCGCCAAGCGGCCGCTGGTTGTGTTTCCCGAGGGAACCGTGTTCCGAACCAACGACGTGTTGCAACCGTTGCTAGACGGCGTGGCCTTCTTGGCTCGGACCGCCGCGCGTCGGCGAGCGAAGGATGGTGGCGGCGAAGTAGTAATCCACCCGGTTGCGATCAAGTACCTATTTCACGGCAACTTAAAAGCGACCGTCGAGCCTGTGATCAGTTCCATCGAAGAGCGGCTGACATGGGCGAAGTCGAGCGAAAAATCGTTGACCGATCGAGTTCGTCGCATCGCCAACGCGCTGCTGACTCTGAAGGAGCTCGAGCATTTCGGTCAGGCGCAGGAAGGCACGGTGAACGAGCGACAGAAGCGTCTGATCGATCATTTGCTGGGACCACTAGAACAAGAATGGTGCGGAGCGGTGCAGAAGGGAAACCTGATTCCGCGAATCAAACAACTGCGCACGAAGATGGTTCCCAATCTGCTTACAGGCGAAATCAGCACGCTGCAACGCGATAAAATTTGGCGTCAGTTGGCGTCGATTTATTTGGCTCAACAGATCGGTTCCTATCCGAACGAGTACTTCATGCAACCGACAACAGTGACGCGTGTGCTGGAAACGGTTGAGCGTCTGGAAGAAGATCTGACCGATCGCGTACGCGTGCATCGGCCGCTGCACGCCGTGATTCAAATCGATGAGGCGATTACCATCGGAACTGACAAAGCACCGAAAGACGTGGAGGATCCAATCATGATACAGTTGCGATGCAAACTGCAAGGCATGCTGGATGGGCTGGCGAAAGAAGCCGACGTATTTGATCAGTAATGAGCAAGTAATTCGTTCGGGCTTGCGGTCGCTGAGCACTACCCAGCGGCAACGCTAGTCGTTTCAGTTGCGATTGATTCCGGTGCAACTTGGATCGGAGCGATCGCCACTTCGGCTGCCGATTCGCTGCCGATCGTTTCGCTAGGCACTTTTTTAGTCACTGCAAAATCATGCGCAGCAGTGATCGATTGGTCGGGCGTCGTCACGGACTCGACAACCGGCTCGGCAAGTTGCCTGTGACCGGCCTCAGGCAACTTGCTTTCCATCGCAATAACAGCAGCAAACTCGGATGATTCTGTACCGCCAATCGCCTTGTCGGCGGCGACACCTTCAGGCAAGGTCGCTTTCAAGTTGGCCATAATGGCTGAGGTATTCGAAGCAACTTGTTGGAGTTCGATGACACCCGAACGAAGTCGCAAGATTTCCGCTTGCATATCGTTGATCGGCGCAGCAAGATCGCGCCAATAATCTTCCTCACGAAAATTCAGCGGTGCGCAGGCGATGTCTTGTCGCAGAGCCGCGAAGTGCTTGCGGAGCCGATAAATTGGTCCGACAAACCGATTGCTCAGCTGGACGACGTCGTAAATGGCAAGCGGCAGAATCAAGAACACAGTAGGCAACCAAGGCCACATCTGACCAAAAAGGACGGCGGCATGTTTCGCAAGCGTCCAATCCGGGTTTTGATTGTACTGAAAGCAGGCCGAACCGATGCCGACATAAAGCATCGCGCACATCCAGTAAAGTAAGACGCGACCAACAAGAACGCCCTGTACGCTACGATCTACCCAAACCTGCTGTCTTAAAGCCAAGAATCACCTCGAGTTTGTGGGAGTGGAACATCGGCTTACAATGCGCCTCCGATGGCACTGCTTGATGCATCAAGACTGGCACGCGTTGCGGTCGAAAGCGAACTCACGGCACTAATGCACACGACGATAATCAACGCGATAATTACCGCGTATTCGACGGCAGTCGGTCCGCTCTCGTCTGCCCAGAAGCGAGAAAGAAGTTTCTTGGTGCGCCCGATGAACATTGTGGAATTCCAAGACGAACTTTGTTTCCGATTTCAGCGATTCAATACGGTGATCCCTAGTTAACCTAGCTCGCGTAAGATTAAGAGTAACTGTAATCGAGTAGAAAATTGCGGGCGCGCGGCTTCTTCGCCCGTCCAGAAGTTACAATCGTTACAGGTGCCTAGAAATTGAATTCCTGTTTCAGCTTAGAGCTTAAAAAAATTACTATGTTCGGACCGATTTTAGCTCGCGAATGGATGGTTTCGCCAAGAAGGGCGAGTTTCTACGTACAGCGAGCCACCTTCGTTATCGTGCTTTTCAGTCTAGTTTGTACCGCCTGGGCGCTGATGGCTGGAATCCAGCAAGTCCGAAATCTCGGCGACCTCTCCCGTTTCGGCTCGATGGTCTTTCAAATCGTAATGCCCTTGGAATTGATCGTGACAATGTTTCTGGCTGCGGTGACGGCGGCCAGTGCGGTCAGCCAAGAGAAAGATCGACGCACGCTGATCCTGCTGCTGCTGACTCGACTAACCAGTTCCGAGATTGTGCTAGGAAAACTAACGTCCTCCTTGATCGGGATCGCGAACTTGGTGTTTGCCGCGTTCCCGTTGCTGCTGGTGATTACGCTGCTGGGCGGGGTGAGTGTACAACAGGTCACTTTAGGCACAGTGATTGTCCTCGTAACTTCTTTCTGGTGCGCGGCGCTCTCGAATTTGTTCGCTTTCTGGCGGGAAAAGACATTCCAGACGCTCGCCCTCACATTGCTTGCCATCACAGGCTGGTTAGCGATTTGTGAAGCGATCGCGTCGGGAATTGTTCCGCAGATTTCGGCAAACTGGGCAGAAGTACTCAGTCCCGTTCGCGCACTTTGGACCGTTTGCCAACCGATCAGCCAATCGAATTGGAATGCAATTCCTGGAGGTGCGGCGACGGTTTACAGCATTTTCGCGGTAACGGCGGGTGCAATTTACTGTGTCATTTCGGTTGGTCGCCTGCGAGTTTGGAATCCATCGCGACAAGTCCGAATGCAAACTCCGGAACCGGACGAAGTGTACGATGCGTTGTCGTCAGACAGCGCAGAAAAAAATCCAGCTGATAAGCGTTCCTGGAAAGTGCGCGCGCCACGCAAGATGTGGAACAACCCCGTGCTTTGGCGGGAGATGTGCACTTGGGCTTACGGTCGCAAGCTGCTGATTATCCGTTTGTCGTACCTCTTACTTTTCCTCGCAGCGGTCGCTGCGCTGTATTGGTCGGTCAGTTCCGGCGTGGCATTGCAACGAAGTCGCTTGGCCGACGAACTTGTGCCGATTTCGGCGCGCATCCTGGCTCCGTTCTTTGCGATCTCGCTCGTGATGATTAATGCTTTGGCGGTTAACTCGATAACAAACGAACGAGATGGTCAGGCGCTCGATCTCCTTTTGGCAACCCAAATCACTCCGTCGCAGTTTTTAATCGGCAAACTGTTTGGCGTTTTGTATGTCGCGAAGGAAATGGTGGTGCTGCCGATCGCATTAGTAAGCTATCTGTGGTCGCAGGGGGGCATCGATACCGAAAATCTTGTTTTCACCATCGGTTGTTTGCTAGTGATGGTCGTGTTCGCCGCGATGCTCGGAATTCATTGCGGGATGATTTACAGCCAATCGCGAAAGGCAATCGGTACAAGCCTCGGTACTTTGTTCTTTCTATTCTTGGGAATTGTCACCTGCATGATGATCATGATCAGTTTTCGCGGATCGTTTGCACGCCAGTTGCCCCCGTTTTTGGCGATCATTCTCGGAGGTGGCACCGGATTGTTCGTAGCGCTTGGAAGTCGCAATCCGAGCCCCGCCATCGCACTCGCCTCGTTCGGCTTGCCGTTTCTAACTTTCTTCGCGATTACCAGTTTCATTCTTCGAGACCAAGAACTGACGGTCTTTTCAGTAATCATCGCCGCTTATGGGTTTGCCACCACCGCTATGATTGTGCCGGCACTAAGTGAATTTGACTTCGAACTTGGTCGATCCAGTGGTGTGGACGAAGACGGCTGATCACCGACTTCAGTTTTCTTCTTGCGATGAGGTCGATATTGGTAAACGGAAAAGCACTTACGAGCAATTTTTGGTCGACGGTGACCAGCACAATGCTGTCCGTTGCCGTGCTGGTAACGGTGGTCACTGCGTGGCACTTCGCTGTTAGGCTATTTCAAATCCACCCGATAATTCTGCCCGAACCACTTCGAGTGCTGAAGATCGCCTGGATAGAACGCGAAGTTCTCACTCAAGGTTTTCTAATAACGGGCGCTGCGGCCGGCTGCGCCTTGTTAACTAGTGTGATCTTCGGCTCCGCCGTGGCTATGCTGTTCAGTCAATCATCCGGATTGCGAACCGCGTTTCAGCCGTACGTGGTCTTTTTGCAGACCGTGCCTATCGTTGCTATCGCTCCACTGCTAATCATTTGGTTCGGTTACAAGTTCACAACCGTGGTCTTGATCGCCACGATAATCAGTTTGTTCCCGATCATTTCAAACGTAACAGCTGGGTTGACTTCGGTAGATCGAAATCTGGTGGAACTCTTTCGGCTGAACGGCGCCAGTCGCTGGCAAACGCTGATCAAGTTGCGAATACCGTTCGCCGTCAGCCACTTGATCCTTGGAATGCGGATCAGCTCCGGCATGACAGTGATCGGCGCCATCATAGGCGAACTATTTGTTGGCAGCGTTGCACAGTATGCTGGCTTGGGCAAACTGATGACCAATTGGCAAAATCTCCTGCGAACAGACGCACTTTTCGCTGTTGTCCTTACCAGCACACTACTGGGCTTGGGCATGCTTGCCATCGTCAACGCGCTCAGCCGTTTCGCTTTGAGTCGCTGGACAGCGAGCAGCGGTTTTGAGACGAGCAGTCGCTAGCCCCTTTTGCTCTCTGACATTGCGTAAATATTTCCTTACCTCGTAGCCGTGCTACAAGAATTGCAAGATGAATTGCAAAGCTATGACGATCGAACGCAGAGAGCGATCGAACACAGTGGATACAAGTCCACGCAGATCTTGCTGATTGCCGCTGCGGCAAAGCCGGAGTCAGACGAAAGACTTGTCTAAACGAACCCGCGCAACGCAGCAAACTTCAAAAACGAAAAAACCCACTGGCAGATAAATCCGCCAGTGGGCTATTTGATATTTGGTTCGATAAGCTCTCTACAAGTTTTTAGTCAAGGTTGTGCTCACCATAAGCGTCACTTGTTACCAAGTGAACACTAATAGTCCTTAGAAAGGAGGTGATCCAGCCGCAGGTTCCCCTACGGCTACCTTGTTACGACTTAGTCCCAATTGTCGAGCTGACCTTCGGCACCTGCTTCCCTTGCGGGTTAGCTCAGTGACTACGGGCCCTCCCAACTTTCGTGGCTTGACGGGCGGTGTGTACAAGGCTCAGGAACACATTCACCGTGGTATGCTGACCCACGATTACTAGCGATTCCAGCTTCATGCAGGCGAGTTGCAGCCTGCAATCCGAACTGAGGCGCGCTTTATGGGATTAGCTCCACCTCGCGGTCTTGCTTCCCTTTGTACGCGCCATTGTAGGACGTGTGCAGCCCTAAACATAAAGGCCATGAGGACTTGACGTCATCCCCACCTTCCTCCGGTTTGACACCGGCAGTCTCT
>JBGSJB010000624.1:0-2108 GCA_041742175.1 Pirellulaceae bacterium | reverse complement strand
ACCGCTGCTGGTCGTCACCGCCATCGAACCGCCATACGCAGCACCGATCACAGCACACATGGCAGCGATTTCGTCTTCGGCTTGGACGGTGCAAACGCCGAAGTTTTTGTACTTGCAAAGCTCGTGAAGGATATCGCTAGCAGGCGTGATCGGATACGAACTGTAGAACAGCTCCTTGCCGCTCAGCTGTGATGCAGCCATCAAACCCCAAGCCAGCGCTTGATTGCCCATCACGTTCCGGTACTTACCAGGTGGCAATGTGGCGGACTCAACTTGATACGAGATGCCCAGTAACTCGGTGGTTTCGCCAAACGCCCAACCGGCTCGCAGCGCGCGTTCGTTGGCTTCTTGAATGTCAGCCGACTTCGAAAACTTGGTGTGGATGAAGCGTAAGGTTGCCTCCATATCGCGACCGTATAGCCAGTAGACCATACCCATCGCGAAAAAGTTTCGGCAACGGTCCGCTTCTTTCATGCTCAATCCGAGCGATTGCACTGCAGTTCGCGTCAGCTTCGTGATCGGTACCTTGGCAAGCCGGTAATTTTCCATCATCGGCTCTTCGAGCGGATTCGAACTGAGCGCAGCCAGTTTCAAGTCCTTATCCTCGAAGCTGTCTTCGTCGACGATCAGCAGACCGCCGGCGCGAAGATCAGATATATTGGTCACCAGCGCCGCAGGGTTCATCGCAACTAGCGCGTCCAGCGTATCGCCGGGCGTATGAACTTCGTGCGAAGCAAACTGCACTTGGAATCCGCTAACGCCAGCGCGAGTGCCACGCGGAGCGCGAATTTCAGCGGGGAAGTCCGGAAATGTTGCGACGTCATTGCCGGAAAGCGCAGAGGTGTTCGTCAACTGCGTGCCGAGCAACTGCATGCCGTCGCCGGAATCGCCGGCCAATCGAACTGTGATGCCACTAACAACTTGAACTTGCTTGGCGGGCGCCGCCTGCGGAGTGTCCTTGGACATTCAGGGAAAGCCTGTAACTTTGTAGAGGATTGCGTTTCGCGTTAGAATTTGCGGGTTGCAAGGGTTGTATCGAATGTCCAGCCCCGGCACGTTCAATAAATTCTACAAATGCACTTGCAAGAAAGTAAGGGATTTTGCGCATTTTGCACCGTTTTTGTCCGTTGAGAAAGAAAGTAGGCTTAATTTGGTTCTTCCGGGTCCGCATTTCGCACTGTTGCCACCTTTGACCGAAGCAAAACGCTAGCTACCCTTGTTGCTCCGTGGGCTCGCCCGCACGCGTGTCGGCTGTTATTCTCTCTACTTTGTCCACCGCTCGCCCTGGTCAATCACATCAATGCCAATCCTGGAAACTCGCAACGTCTCCAAAAGTTATGGTACCGGCGAAGCTGCCGTGGCTGCGCTTCGTGGAGTGTCTACAAGCATTGAAGCTGGGGAATTTGTGTCGATCATGGGACCGTCTGGTTCCGGAAAGAGCACCTTGTTGACGATATTGGGCGGCGTCGAGATCCCAACTTCCGGCGAAGTGTTGCTGGAAGGTGCCGACATGGCGCGGCTTTCCGATGACGAACGAACCAAACTTCGCCGCCGCCGAATTGGATTCATCTTTCAATCGTTCAACTTGCTTCCGAATTTGTCGGCTGAAGAAAACGTTTCGTTGCCCATGGAGTTGGATGGTAAGTCACGGGCCGAAGCCCGCAAAAGCGCTGCAGAAGCGCTCGACTTGGTTGAAATGTCACATCGCAAGACGCACGTACCTGCGCAGTTGTCAGGTGGCGAGCAACAGCGGGTTGCAATCGCGCGAGCTCTCTCCATCAGACCTGCAATCTTGTTGGCTGATGAACCGACTGGCAATTTGGACTCGCGGCAATCGGAACGTGTCGTCAACTTGCTAACCGAACTCGTCACACAACGCAAACAGACGATCGTCATGGTCACCCACGACCCGACCGTCGCCATGATTGCGAATCGAATCATCAAAATCCGCGACGGCGCAATCGAATTTGACGGTCCAATCGATCGAGCTGAGTTAATGAATGATCGCTCGCTAGCTCGGACCCAAACTCGAGTTCATGGAGCCGCACGTCAGTAAACGAAGGGACATCCGGGATGGCTTTGGGGCAGTTCAGTATTCGCGAAGTCGT
>JBGSJB010000623.1:0-3070 GCA_041742175.1 Pirellulaceae bacterium | reverse complement strand
GTCGCGCGGATGCTGTTGCGGATTTTCGGAATCGAGACGATTGGTTATGTGGCGGAGATAGGTGGGTTGGCTGTCGAATCGCCGGCTGGATCGATCGACGAACACCGTCAGCTGCGCGACAGCAGTTCGGTTTACACGTTGGTGCCTGAGCGCGATGCTGACTTCGAGTAGCTGATCGATCAAGCGGCGGATGAAGGCGATACGTTGGGCGGAGTTATGGAAGTTCGCGTCGAGGGGTTGCCGATCGGGTTGGGTACTCACGCTCAATGGGATCGTAAGCTGGACGGGCGTATCGCACAGGCTGTCATGGCGGTGCAGGCGATTAAGGGAGTTGAGATTGGAATGGGTTTTCAAGCGGCTCGGTTGCCGGGTTCGAAGGTCCATGATGCGATTCATTACGATGCGAGCCAGAAGCATTTGCCGAGTCTCGGGTATGTGCGTCCAACGAATAATGCTGGGGGTTTGGAAGGCGGCATGACCAATGGCCAGCCGCTAGTGGTGCGGGCGGGCAAGAAACCGATTAGCACGTTGCGCAAGCCGCTTGATTCAATTCGAATGGATACGAAGGAACCGCAGCGAGCGAATTATGAACGGAGTGATGTTTGCGCTGTATCGGCTGCGAGCGTGATCATTGAGCATGTGGTGGCTTTCGAGGTTGCCGCCGCTTTGGTTGAGAAGTTCGGTGGCGATAGTGTCCAGGAGATGCAGGATCGCTATCAGTTGTATCTTGAGCGGGCTGCGGAGCACTGAGCGTCTCTGCCCTTGCGAGTTTGCGGGCGGTTCGCTTCGAGCTTGCTGGGGTTGGTTCGCGTGGTGGTGTGCGTACTTTGGTTACTTCGGGTTGTTGGGTAATCAAGCGTCGGCCGTGGATGCTCTACTTCGTTCGCACTGGCAGAGCACAGTGGCACACAGTCTGGCTCGATCTGGCAGAATGGAATCTGGCAGAATGCAGTCGCACCGCGGAAGTACTCAGCAGGTGCAGGCCCCTCCCCAGCCACGCTGGCGCGGGCTGACCCTCCCCAAACTGCGTTTGTGGAGGGTAAAGCTGCGTTTGGGGAGAGTGAAGTCACCGTGTGATCGCGAGAAGTGTCTGGAAATCGAGTATTATGGTTGTGCGTTGCAATCCAGTTTCAGTTTTTGTCATAGGTTTAATCACCATGTCGCTGCGTAACTTGTCAGCCGTTTTCTGTGTCGCGCTTGTATCTTTCAATTCTATTACTTCTACTTCCGCTCAAGACACTGCGAGCAAGCCGGCGGACTCGTCGAGCGAAGCGGTCGTCAAGTTGCTTGACGCAGGCACTGAGCCTCGTAAGGCGATTCGATTTACGCCGAAGAAGGGCGACAAACAAACGGCTGTGATGACGATGAAGATGGAGCAAAATGTCGAGGTTGCTGGTCAGAAGATCCCGCCGTTCCCAACTCCGACGATGCAGTTCACGATTGATGTCGAAGTGACTGACGTAGCTCAGAACGGTGATATCTCTTTAAAGTATGTGTATCCCAAGGCGGGTGTCGTCGATGAAGGCGATGCGGCTTCGCCAGCCAAAGCTGCTGTGGAAGGGATGCTGAAGAGTGTCGTCGGCATGAAGGGTACCGGTGTGCTCACTTCGCGTGGCTTTACCAAGAGCTCCGAGATTGAGTTGCCTGCGGATGCGGCCCCGCAATTGACTGCTGCGATCGGAAGTATGAAAGAGTCGTTGGCGAAGATTAGTTCGCCAGTACCAGAAGAACCGATCGGTGTCGGTGGCAAGTGGAGTGTAACTCAAACGGTGACCGCCAACGGACTGACGCTCGAACAAACTACGATACACACTCTGAAAGCGATCAATGGCAATTCGTTTGATCTCGGAGTCGAACTGACTCAGTCGGCTGAAGCTCAGGAAGTGAAAGCTCCTGGCTTGCCGCCTGGGGCAAAGATGATGCTTAGTTCGTTGGATTCAACGGGAACAGGCAAGATGTTGCTGACGACTAACCAGATGTTTCCTTCGTCAGATTTGACAACGGAAACCAAGTCCAAGATGGAATTGTCGGTGGCTGGTCAGGTGCAACCGATGAGTTTGGAAATGACGATGAACATGAGTATTGAACCACCGAAGTAACTTTTTTACTCTCGTTGGCGAACGGAGTGACCGAACGATGACGTCTAAACCCACGACTCAGCGAGTTCACGATGACAGCGAATTGGAATCGCTAGGGTCGTTCGCTGAGCGGTTGGAAGGCAGAGATCTCAGGTCGAGTAGCGCGCAGGTGGGTTTGATCGATCTGTTTTACTTCACGACACTGATTTGCGTCGTCGTCGCTTGCGGAAGTTTTGTAAGCCAAGCGGCGGCGATTGTCGTTTGCGCAGCGATTGTGGTCGGATGCGTGGTGCATTGGTTGCCTAGCGAATACGGCGCGATTGGTGGGCTTAAAGGGTTCGGGGCCTCGTTGATTTGTTTGCCGTTGGTGTTGAGATTCGCCGGTTGGTCTAGCATTGGTGGGATTGGTTTTTGTCTGCTATTTCCCACTGCGGCCTACGTGCTTGGCGCGATCTACACAGAGATGCGGGCGTTGGACTAAGGGTTTCGTCAACACTTTACTTTAGGGTTTTCGGCCTTGGGTTGCCACGCTCAAATTGAATGTTGACCGTGCGATAGGGTTTCGTTGGGATTGAATTTCGGGATTAGCCGGAGTGCGTTAGCACCGGTGCGCGCGGCAAGAACCGGTGCTAGCGCACATCGGCTGATCCCATATCTGGCTAAGCACCCGTGATTGCTTTGCCTTGGATTTTGCTGGTTGCGGTGCATTCTAAGCGGAACGGGCTGATCCCAAATTGGCTTAGCTTACGAAACTCTCAGGCTTTCTCGGGGTTCGGATATACGGGAAGTAGGGAGACGAGGCAGAAGATTTGCGCTTTCAGCCACTTTGACATCGACTAGAATAGAGAGCCCGCGGCAATCGATTCCTACCACGCGTTGCGTTGATCACCCCACCTATTCGAACCAACTGGAAAACTTGGAGCATCTGATGGCAACCCGCCAAACTCAGCATCTCGCATTCGGAGGCGCGCCGATTTGTTCGAATCCGAACA
>JBGSJB010000622.1:0-3129 GCA_041742175.1 Pirellulaceae bacterium | reverse complement strand
CTTGTGAAAAAGGCTCGGTCGGATCCCTAGGTGAATGCAAGCAAAAAAGCCAGCTTGCGACCATTCAAGTTGCTCATAGTCTACGCGAAAAAGCATCCGCAAGGCCACGTAACTAAGAATCGCCCCTCCGGTGCAAACTTTAGCGATGACGCGGGCATCTTGCCCAAATTCTTGCGCGCAACCCGCAAGGTCAGCGAAATCGACAAAGTCAACCTCGGTGGCTTCAGTTTGAGGACTTAATGCGTCGATAGCAAGAAGGATGGATTCTCTTTTCGCAGCGGAGGCGCAGGTTCCCATGCATCCGAATTTCAAGATCGACGTACGAAAAATTCGCCTAGCTGGCGCTACTCTAGCTAGCATTGCGATGCTGCCAACTTTCGCAAACGCTCAACGTCCTAACGTTTTGGCCAGTCCTACCGTTTCGGCGGGCAGAAACAATGATCGATCAGCGTCGGATCGTCGAGCTGTAGCGCCGCCCAAAGCAACGCAGCTGACCAGTTCCGTTGCTGCAATCGAACTGCAATCCAGCTCGCTCGAAATAACTCTGCAACCGGTCGGAGCACACGTTTCTGCTCCAGTCGTGACCGCCATGGCTGCGTCACACGACGGCAAGTATCTGGCGATCGCGGGCGATGATCATGTGATCCGCCTATTCGATGTCGTCGCACAGAAGACCGTCCGAGAACTTAGCGGTCACGCGGACTGGATACAGACGCTCGTCTTCGCCGCCGATTCGCAAACGCTTTACTCGGGCGGTAACGATGGTCGCGTTTTGCGTTGGGACAACGATTATCCGGTTGCGCCGCGAGAAGTTGTAAAGCTGGGGTTTGCGATTCGATCGATGAGTCTCGCTTCTGAACGCCAATTGCTAGCAATAGGCGGGTTCTCGAATGACATCAAAATATGGGATATCAAGTCGGCGACATGGAAGCACGGACTCAAGTGTGAATGCAGCGACCAGCGTTGCGTGAAGTTCAGTCCAGCAGGTGACAAACTGCTTTGTGGCGGCCGCGACGGTGGCATTCGCGTTTGGGATGCGGAGACCGGTAGCGTCTTGTGCGACAGACATTTGCATCGTGGAAAAGTCTTCACGGCTGCGTTCTCGGCAGACGGCAATAGCATCACGAGCGCGGGCGAAGATCGACACCTGATCCGGTTCGATCTGATCGCTGACCAAGTCAAACTGGACCGCGAAATCGCTACGACGAAGTTGATGTCAATGTGCTTGATCAACGACAACGTGGTCGCAGTAGCAGGCTCGGACAATTCAATCCGACTGTACGACATGCTCGTCGACGATGTAATCGCCAATTTGCACGGGCACTTCGGCA
This sequence comes from Pirellulaceae bacterium, assembly GCA_041742175.1. GTDB lineage: Bacteria > Planctomycetota > Planctomycetia > Pirellulales > Pirellulaceae > Aureliella. The sequence goes on along the minus strand of JBGSJB010000622.1, from coordinate 1,798 downwards.
CTGTGGCCATCATGTGTACTTGTGGCGATTTGCTGGCAAGCGGCTCGTTTGACACGTCGGTTCGGATCTGGGATTTGGCTGCGGAAGTTGCGCAGCAATCGAAGCAAGCGATGCCAGTTGGTTTGGCGCCGCTTGATGTGGACGCGAGGATGCGTATTAGGTAGGCATTGATCGGGACGCTGATTGGTACTGCCAGTTTTGACACGGAGGTGTCTGTTGTTTCTGAAACACAAAGTTCGTCAACTGTCGCAATGGTTCAGTTCCACAGCGAATCCCACTGCGCACGCAGCAGACCGCTTGGCCGATCTCACCACCGATCGCGCCGGCGATCGCGTGATGCACAAGCGGGGCAAGCGGTCCGTGATCCGCACGCATATGCTGGAAACGATGGAGAAGCGTTGCTTGATGGCGGCAGATCCGATCTGGATTGGTGGCGTGTACGTCGAAAGCGACATTGGCAGCGACGTGCACGGCGACTTGTTCTACATCACCTTCAAAGGTGGAGCCGAGAACACACAGTTGACGCGACTGACGATCAACGGCGACTTGGGAACACCCGGTTTCGGTTTGGGCGATCTGTTCTTTGATACAGCGGATTCCGGATACGGCGCGGACCATTCCTTTGCGTTCCAAGTCGAGAGTCTGAACGCCGCGAATCCGAATGCTTCCGTACGAGCCACAGTACAAGACGGTAGCACGCTGCTGGTTCTTGACTTTACGAACTTCGTGGCTGGCGACACACTCGTCTTTTCAATCGATGTCGACGAGGTTCAATTTTGGGATCCGAACGAAACCGATCTCAGCGTAATCAATTCGAACTTCGACCCGATCACTTCGGGCGTTGAGTTCCAGAACTCGCTCTTCAAAGCTGAGTTCACTGCGCCGCACTACGAAAACATTGCCGGACAAGACAAGTTCCTGAATGTGTACGACGCCAAGTTCGCGCCTGGCGGGCTGCCGTTGCCAGCGGACAATGCGGACGGCAAACGCGACCGTTCAGCCGGCGCCATTCTCAGCGTCCAACAGACTCCCAAGCCGATCTCACTCGCTGGTATCGTCTTCGAAGACAATAATCAAGACTTGATCATCCAGCCGAACGAAGCGCGGCTTGCGAACGTGCGGCTCGATCTGTATCGATTGGTCAATGGAAACTACGTTGCCACCGGTCACTCCACCACCACCGACTCGCAAGGCAATTACAAGTTCGGCATCGATCTTGGCTTGCAACCCGGCACCTATCAAGTTCGCGAGACTCAGCCCGCAGGTTACTTCAGCGTCGGCGCCAAACCCGGCAAACTAGACGGCGTCGGAACCGTTGGTAAAACGATCAGCGGCAACCTCGATTGGTTGACTGAGATCACGATTCCATTGGGCGACCAACACGCGACCGAGTTGAACTTTGGTGAGATTCGTCCGTCGTCGATCAGCGGCAAAGTCTGCGTTTCCGATGGTGGCTTTACGTGCTTTGACGCAACCGCCACCACGCGGCCTTTGGCGGGCGTGACGGTTCAGTTGCGTAACGCTAGCGGTCAAGTCATCGCAACTCAGATTACCGCAGCCGATGGAACTTACAAGTTCAGCGACTTGCTTCCAGGAACCTATTCGATTGTCGAACTGACCCCAGCTCACTTGCTCGAAGGCAATGCACGCGTCGGTTCGATCGGCGGTCAATTGGCGAATGGCAGCGAGATTCGTCAGATCCTATTGAACGGCGGAGTCAACGCGACTGATTACGATTTCTGCGAATTGGTTCCAAGCGAGCTGAGCGGTCACACGTACTTTGATCAGAACAATAACG
>JBGSJB010000621.1:0-1664 GCA_041742175.1 Pirellulaceae bacterium | reverse complement strand
GCGGATGGTCTGCGTTCTTTGGCTGATCAATTTCAAGCGGCTTCAATTGCGGGCAAGGTAGATGCTGCGGCGGGGATTGAGTTGGTTTTCGTGAGCGACTTGCATGTCGGTTGTGGTGTGGAAGAGTTGCAAGGATATCCGTGGCCTGATTCGATCCAGTTAGATGAGCGTCAAGTTCGATCCAAGGAGCCTGGAAATGCAAGAGCCAGTTTGATAGCGACCGGTCAAGAAGTAGATGCGGAAGACGATTTGTTGAAAGTGAGAGTTGAGAACAATTCAGATTCGACCAGTCAGGCATTTGAGTTGAGGTGGATGGAGGGCGATAAGCCGCTTGCAAATGCGCAGACAACTTTGCAGGTACCGCCTGGCCAAGTTCGTTTGATTCCGGTTCCAAGTCAACCTACGAACGCTGATCGGTTGGTACTGACGGGTGACAGTTGGGACGGAGACAACGCGGTGTTTGTGGCAAAGCCTTTACCGCAGCGAGAGCGAATTGCTTTCGTTGGAGCGCAAGTGCAGAGCAAGGAGGACGACGTAGCGTACTTTCTTGAGAAGGCACCGTTAAGCACTGCGACGGTGCATCGTACGGTAGAGAGAGTTGCGGGCGAGCGGCTGGATGAGATCTTGTCAGAGGAGGCGGCCGCGGGTTCGCTGAGCAGCGAAAAGTTGCGAGCGGTCGTTGTCGAGCTACCGATTCGTGAAGTAGATATCGCTATTTTGCGGTCGTTTGCAGAGCGCGGAGGTTGTGTTTTGGTTTGTTTATCGCGGCCTGTTGACGATGTGATTGCGATTCAAGTGGCGCTGCAAGAATTGTTGGCGGTACCTGATGTTGTCGTTAAAGAAACGGTTCCAAAAGATTTTTCGTTATTGAGTGCGATTGATTACACGAGCCCAGTATTCCGACCTTTTGCTGATCCGCGATTTAATGATTTCAGCAAGATACGTGTTTGGGCTCATCGTAGGTTAGAGCTGCCAGAGTCGACTGATGGCGAGAGCAGGTTGCAGAGGGTTGCAAGTTTAGATGACGGGTCGCCGTGGCTATTGCGATTGCCGATTGGAACGGGGAACGTGTGGGTGATGACGAGTGGTTGGCAGCCGACGTCGAGTCAACTTGGGTTATCGAGCAAGTTTGTGCCGATCATGCTCGGCATACTAGATCCAACTGGAAAGTCTCTCAATGCGCAATCGGTGTATGCGGTGGGCGAAGCGATTTCGGTTGAGGATTTGCCTGAATTGACGGTAACTCGCGACGATGGATACGAAGTCGCAGTTGATGTTAGCGGCGGAACTATACAACTCGATGCACCGGGGCTTTACAGTTTGCAATCGGCGGCGATGCGTCGGCAGGTTGCTGTGCAGGTGCCGGGAAGTGAATCACAACTGACGCCGTTGGATGAGGATGTGTTCGAGCAGTACGGAATAGCGTTAGGTGAGGTGCAGTCGGACGTCGACCGCAAGCATTCGGCGCGGCAACTGCAGGCGACCGAGTTGGAGCAGAAGCAACGTGTGTGGCAGTGGTTGTTGTTGGCGGGGTTGCTGGTGTTGGGAATTGAAACGGTGTTAGCGGGATGGTTTGCGCGTCAAGCGACTCGAAGCCAAGTTCGGCTTGAGCCACAATCGGCAGGATAAAATATGGACACTCGACTTCAAGATCGTTTGCTACT
>JBGSJB010000620.1:0-2727 GCA_041742175.1 Pirellulaceae bacterium | reverse complement strand
GGCTTGCCGTGTTACCGTTGCAGGACCTTCTGCCGCGCGAGCTCGCAGCGCACCGCTGAGGCCACCTGCAAGCAGACCGCCGAGTCCCAGTCGCAGGCAATCGCGCCGCCGCATTCCTTCACAGTTCGTATTGATATGCATCGCCACCATTCCTTGAGTTCTGATCTACTAGTTTTGAATGTTGAATTCCGGTGCGTTCAACATGGCCCACATCAAATCTTGGATCGCTTCACGTCGCTTGTCGCTGGACGAATCGATTAAGCCGACTGCGTAACTGCGTTCGGCTTCACTTGGGTAGCGTGAAAAGATCGATAAATACAGCTCGTCGACAACTTCGGTCGCAGGCAATTTGTTGTTGGCGAGTCGCACCGCGCGGCCTGTATCGCTGCGGATACGACGATCGATTTCGGGTGAGTTCATCAGGTGAAGTGCTTGCGTGACGGTCGAATCGGGTGTTCGCTCACACGGTGGATCTTGATTTTCATTCGGGCGACCAAAGGTGTCGAGGAACATCGAATTCACCCGATGCGTCCAGACTTGATTTGCGCGCGCTTCGGTCCACATGCCGTCGAACGAGTTCGGTGTTTCGGTGATGTCCGCAACAGCGTCCAGTAACACTTCGGCTCGCAGACGGTGTCGATAGTGACGTGAATAGTTCAGTCGGTCAGCTACATTGGATTCCGTCGGAGTTGAGCTGAGCGAGTAAACGTTAGAAAGCACGATCAGTTTCAGCACACTTTTAACGTCGTATTCGTTCGCTTGAAAGTGCTGAGCGAGTGCGTCGAGCAACTGTGGATTGGTGGGTGGATTTGTCGAGCGAATATCGTCGACGGGATCAACTAAGCCGCGTCCCATTAATGCTGCCCAGACGCGGTTAACTTGAACTTTTGCGAAGTAGTCATTCGATTTCGAAGTCATCCAGTCGGCCAAGGCAGCCCGCGGATCATCGCCTTCATCAATAGTTGGGGATTCGCCGAATAGAGCTTGGGGTTCGAGCGTCTCGCCGGTGACAGGATGCTTTACGGTTCCCTTGGTCGACACGAAAATAACTTCTTCGCCGCCAGAGATTGGCGGAGACAGTCCGACGCCTTTGCGATCAACTTTGGCGAAGTACGCTGCGAATTGATAGAAATCGCGCTGACTCCACTTTTCGAACGGGTGATGATGGCACTTGGCGCATTCCAAGCGTACGCCCATGAACAGTTGGCTGATCAGTGTGGCGATTTCTTCCGGTTCGCGCCGATCGCGGTACAAGGTCGCGGCGCCATTTTCCCAAGTGCTGCCCTTGGCTTCGATCAACTTGCGCGCGAACACGTCGTAGGCCACGTTTTCGCGGAATTGCTGACGAATCCAATTGTCATAATTGAGGACCGCTTTGATTCCAACGCGATACGGATTGGGGCGCAGCAAGTCGGCCCATTGATTGGCCCAGTGGTCGACGTATTCGGTTCTTTCAAGCAAACGATCGACCAAGTACTCGCGTTTATTCTCGGATTGCGTATCGAGAAACTCCTTCGCTTCGGCGACCGAAGGCAGTCGGCCGATGAGATCCGTGTAAACGCGTCGCATGAACGTTGCATCGTCGGCTGGCGCGGATGGTTCAGTTGCGGTCTTGTCGAGTTTGGCGTAGATCAGGTCATCGATGAAGTTGGTTCGCGGCAGATTTGCAAAGTACTCAGCGGGCAGGTTCCGCGACCGAGGGATGACGACGTTGGCGACGCAGATGTGATTCATGTACCGTGCCATGACTGCGGTTTCGCCTGGGAGCGCGCCGGCTGTCATGCGACCGCTCGGTTCAACGGCGACCACTGCGGCTTCATTCGCTAAATAAGAAGTTGCGGCAGTTACATCGCGCGATGCGCCGTCGGAGTACTTGGCGATAACTTGCAACGATTGGGATTCGCCGGGTGCAAGCGTGAATTCGCTTTGTGTGAGTGCAACGCTTTCGAGTTTCGCTTCGTCGACGATCGCGCGGGTAGCGCCTTGTTGGATCCACTTCGACAGCAGATTGTACTCGGCTGAACCGATCGCAAAACGAACTCCGCCACCATGCGGCAACTCAGCGGTCGCTTTCTGGAGCAGCAAACTCTGTTCGGGCGACGAAGGAAACAGCCGACGGCCGCGCGCTTGCCGAGTGATCTGGTCGTAATCGAAATCGGGATCGAACCCGAGTAGTGAAAGCTGAAAACCGTTTTGACCGCGCTGTTTTCCATGGCACGCACCTGAGTTGCAGCCGGTTGAAGTCAACACGGGCTGCACGTCCAGTTCGAAACTGATCGGTTGTTCGGGAGCTGCGTGGCTGTGCGAAATCAATGGCTCGAGGCAGAGCGATTGTAGAGCGATTGTAGAGCGATTTGCAGCGCTATGAAAACTGCGTTGCGCATTCGGTAACCGGCGGGATGGAGGGCAGGTGGGAGCGGACCGATTCTTCGTTTCCGCGAGGTAGTTACCACTATATCACAATCTGTCCACGGAAACACGATTCAAAATCGCAGCTCGGGTCACAGGCCGCTTACGGATTTCGCAAGAATTTGAGAAACTCTAGCCGCAATTGGATGGGGCGCGTCAATGCGTGCAAAGTCGAGCGTCTCCACGTTGTCCGCGCAACGATCGAAAAGGTGAATCCTTGACTCACAAAATTACAATTATTGGAATCGGCGACGACGGGCTCGAAGGCTTGACGCGTCAAGCGTTGGATCAGATCGCTGGGGCTGGAACGATCTTCGG
>JBGSJB010000619.1:0-6692 GCA_041742175.1 Pirellulaceae bacterium | reverse complement strand
TCGATGAACACCTTGCCCGCAAACGCGCGACCGCTTTCCATCACGATTTTCTTGATGCTCGCGCCTTCCTTCACGACGCCGTTCTTCAAGTCGAGTCGCTCGCCGAACACCACATCGATCTTCGCGTCCTTCAGCATTTGTGAGTACACCAAGGTCGCCACACTCGGCTCGAAAGTCCACATCGCTTTTTCGTTCTCACTGCTGCGCGTCCGGCTCTTGAAATACGCCTCGCGCGTCTCCTGTATCCAGTTGCTAGGCTCGCTGTAGTAATCGAAGATGCGCTCGTAGAACTCACGAGAAATGCCGCCGATGCAACGCTTGTTACCGATATCCGTCGCGCCCAGCCCGCCGGTCGTCAAACCGCCGACGAACTGAGTCGGCTCAATCAGAGTTACCGATTTGCCCATCCGTCTAGCTTGAATGGCTGCCACCACTCCACCGCTCGTGCCACCGTAGATCACGATGTCCGACATGCTTGTCGTCGCCGAATTTCCTTGTGCGAACGACGTATTGCCCGCCAAACCTACGCACAATGTAAGAACCAACTGAGTCATCCGCCTCATAACTACCCTCGCAACGTACCGCCTCTGAACTTGCGATTCTCGCAAAGAGCCAATTATAGCTGCTGACAGTCTGGTGGTTGCTCGCCAATCGCAGTCAGAATCGGACCTTGGACAGCTCCGCTACAGCGATTGGTAACGATCTCTGAATGCCGCATCGTCCCAAACGCCGCTCAGTTTCCAGGTCAAGTGATACGCGCTAGCCACTCCGTCGCTTGTTTTGCAGACGGTAGCGAGTTGCCAGGTGTGTCACAAAACAGGGTAATGGTTCAAGTAAATTACGGCAACTTTGCGATTCGTGCGTCGAACCACAGCACATGGTCGGCATACTGGGCGAAGTCAGATTGCTCTGTGACTAGCACCAACAATTGACCTGTACTGAGATCGATGTCCACAAAATGCGATGCAGACCGAGGGCGATCTAATGCAAACGTTTTGACGACTTGCAATTTGTTCGCACGGGCTACGAGAACTTGGCAAGTGACGCTTCCCAGACGTTCGTCTGCGCCATCGGCCGGTTTAGCAAGTGCGACTTCAGCCAAAAATTTCTGTCTGCTACCATCGAGGCGAAAAGCGACTTGCGATGTGCTGTGTGTTGCCAACCCGCGATCAACAATGCCACTCAACTCGGTCGAAGTCATCAGCGGTCGATCAAACAGGTCGCGATTCCTGCCCAGCGGCCATTCGAGTTGCGATTGCGCGATGTGCTTGTAATTGGCCGGCTCAATCGCAGATAAGAAAGTCGTGTTTGCAGGTTGATTCGATAGGCAAGTGATGCCACCACAGAACTCCGCCTGCGTATCAAGCGACTGAAGTACAACTCCAGTGGGCAGTTCGACTCGCAACCGGCCCTGAACTTCGCTAAGCTTACGAACATTCAGTCGCGAACCGTCATCCAACGCCAGGACCGAATGTTTCGCTTGATCCGGAACGGGACCGATCAGTGTTGGGCTGAATGCAAGCGCCAAAACATCGGTCGAATCGACGTTTAGAGATTGCCCCGCGTTCTCGAGCACAAAGCGTGGTTGTCCATCAAACTCATCGACGCCGATTCTTAACACGCCTGAAATTTGACGGTTGCCTTTGAGCCACATTGAATCGCGTGCGCCAGAGACGCTCGCCAGTCGCGTTTGCAACTCGTTCCAAGCGTTGAGCGATGCCGGAGCGACCATGACCATCGCTCGCACATCACGGATCGGAAGTCTGGCGGCTTGAAACCAGTCTGAGTGAACTGTGATTTCGTTCGTCGAATTGAATTCGATGCGTCCCGCAATCCAACTGCCGTCGGCTAGCCACACAGCCGACTTGCGGAGGGAACCGGACCAGGCGCCCCAGCGTACAAGTGCGGTCTGTTCGATCGCAACTTGATTGCCGTCAGCGGTGAACATCCATGTGCCCGCAGAATCGAACGAGGCGAGCCGTACATTCGGGACAATGGACTCGTTAGTGTGCAACGTTGCTGGTGTGTCGACAAGTGCGTCAGATTGTGCAAACAACTTCGAAGAGCAAACGACGAAAGTGAGAAGAACTATCGAAGCGACGAATCGTACAATTTGGCGAATGGCAGTTCGCATTAGTTACACCAATCGAAAAATCCGATCGCGGAAAGTTGGCTGTGCAGCGCTGTGATCTGTGAAAGTGAGAGGTCGCGCTGCGGCAAGCGGCAAGAGTTTTCTTCGGCTTCCCCTTGCCAACGCAAAATATGCTTCATCGCGCTGTGGAATGGAAACTTCACAACAATGCTGATAAACGCGATCGCTTGCGACTGGAATTCGCGTGCTTTCACTATATCACCCGCTTCGTACGCTTCAATAAGTCGGCAATATAGCGGCGACGCAACGTTGTAGGTACTGCCAACTGCTGCTTTACCGCCGACAGTGAGCGCCGCCAGTAACATTTCGTCTACTCCCCACATAATCTCAAAGCGACCATTATCGAGTTCCACACATTGTTGAAACTCGTGCAATTCTGACGCCGTGAATTTTAGGCCGACCAAGTTTGACATAGAATCGCTGCCGAGTGTCAAGAACTCGGTCATGCTAATGCGATTGCCGGTCAGCGAAGGAATGTGGTAGTAGTAGTACGGCAAATCGGGTGCCGCGTTAGCGATCAACTTCATAGAATCGACCAAGACATCGACGCTGTTAATCTTGAAGTAGCTGGGACAGGCTGCTGAAATTCCAGCCGCTCCACTAGCCGCAGCATGCGCCGCCAACTCAGCCGCTTCGACCAGGGAGTTGTGACCCACTTGGACCAAAACCGGAACCCGCCCCGCCGCCGCGCGAATCGATTCCGCGGTAACTGCCTGACGTTCTGCAGTCGTCAGTGAAACGCCTTCACCAGTGCTGCCGCAAACATAAAGCCCTCTAACTCCGCGCGCGAGCAACCGCTCGATTTGCGGCTCGATGCGATCGATCGCAACTTTTCCGCAGGGTTTTATCGGAGTCAGTGTGGCTGCAAAGAGACCGTTGTAGCGAGCAGGTTTCATGAGGGGCTTTCATGTTCTGTTAAGTTAAATCGCTTCGTTTCGATTAGTGTGTGTGAAACCACAAATCGTGCCGAACATGATGTTCGCCAAACGGAGATCGTCAACAGTGAATACGAATATTTTCTCTGCCTTTCTCGATGTGCAGACTGATAATAGCGTCTGCGACGAAAGAACTGGGGGACGATTCGCCTACTGCGCAACCTAGCGACGAGTCTTCGCCTTACAAACTTCTGTTGCAAGTTGCCCAGTTGCTAAACGTTTGCGTCCTGCGCGCCCGGCCAATTGGAATACCACGTGCGGAACAGTTGCCATTGGCTGCGGATGAATTCACGCTGAGCGTCGCTGAGTCGATCGCTGGCGTTGATATGATGTTCGTACTCGGCGTTGCCTTCCAGCACCATCAGATACTTGTAATACAGCACCAAGTCTGGCCCTTCATCGAATGTTGAAAGCACACTCAAAGCTTCATCCAGCTCAGCGGCGTACTTGCGAGCTTGAGCATCGCCAGCGGCTGCACGCGTGCAAAGTTCAACCATGCGAAGAACTTCGCGCGGCAACGCATTGCCAACTCCGGTAATCGCACCGCCAGCGCCGCAGTGCAAGAAACCGTGATAAACCTGGGTGTCAACTCCGACCATCAACGTCAGTTTTGGATTGCCGCTCGTAATGTGCTCCGCCGCGTAGCTCAGCGACTTAGCGCCACCGAACTCTTTGAAGCCGATCAAGTTCGGAAACTCGCGATGCAGATCGAAGAACAGATCCGCTTTGGTTTCAAAGCCGTAGTAAGGACTGTTATAGATCACAGCTGGCAGACCCGCGCCGGCTCTCAAGATGCCGGCAAAGTGAGCTCGCTGTGCTGCGGTAGCGGTTCCACGCGACAAGACGCGCGGAATCACCATTAAACCTTCCGCACCGACTTTCTTTGCATGAGCTGCATGAGAAGCGGCGATCGCAGGATTCTGAGCACCGGTACCAACGATCACTGGAACGCCAGCAGCGGTCAAGGCACGCACGCCATCCCGCCGCTGTTCGTCAGTCAGTAGAGGCCAATCGCCCATCGAACCGCAATACACTACGGCTCGCATTCCAATCTCAACCAACTCCTTGCCCTTGCTCACCAAGGCATCAAAGTTCGGCTTTCCATCAGCCGAACAAGGAGTCATCAAAGCGGGAATGCAACCTGTGAAAATATTCGATGAGGCCATTTAATCTCTTTGTCTACTGGTTCTGCTCAGCGGTAATCGCCATCACGATCGGTGCCGAGCGATCAGGTCCTTTCAGCAATTCTACCGTCTTCACGACCGCTTGCCGTTTCGGACTGACGCTCAGGTAGCGAATCTGCTGCCCTTGCAGCGAGAACGCAAACTTCGACTCGGGCACATCCACGCGACGAATATAGTCCGCGAAGTGAACTCCGTTGACTAGCGGGTAGTCCTCGATTTCGTCATCTGCGTAGTGAAATCGTACGATCATGCTAGTCGACTTTTCATCGTCGTAAGGAAACCCCCAACCGCTGACGCCGCTGAGCATATGGAGACTTTTGACAACCATGTTGCACGGCAACGAGACACTACGAGGCATTTTCGCTGGCAGCGGAGCGTTGGGGCTGTTCAACAACACGATGTTCGGCTTGGTCTTGCCGACTGGATCAACCAAGTAGAAGGGAACGCCTTCGAACTCCTTCGCCTTCCAATCGCGGAACACCATCCGATCCGGGCCGTTATCCGCATCGCTAAACAATCCCTTCGTACTGATCGCTGTTGCCACGGCACCCAACTGCAACGGCACATAGCGACCTTTGCTGGCGAGAAACTCGAGCAAGTTCGTCATGTCCTCAGGCTTCAATTGCTGTTCAAAACCTTCAGGCATCAGCGACTTGTTCGTCGATGTGATTCTTTCAATATCGTCACGAGCGATTGCATGTCGTTTGGCTTCAGCATCGATCAGTTCGATAGCGGATTGCGATTCAGCAGCTAGCATACCGCTTAACACTTGGCCATCAGCGGTCAGAACGGTATAGCGACGGAAGTTGCCTTCAACACTGCGATTCGGATCCAGAATGTGTACCAGCAACTCTTCCTTAGGATGCACCGCCATACCGGTTAGATCCGGACCGATCTCATTGCCTTCACCTGAGTGCTTGTGACAGTTGGCGCAGTTCTTCGTGAATAGAGCCTTACCAGTCTTTGCATCGCCCGTTGCGTGAGTTGTTGCCATGTAGGCATCAAGAACTTTTTGGCGGTCGGCGCTAACCAAGCCGCCGCTAGCAGCCAACAATTTCTCAGCCGCCCCACGCACTTCTCGGCTCGGATGGGAACGCAGCGATTGTCGTTGATCGAGCGATAGATCGTTGACTGCTATTGTACCTTTGCCGATCGCGTCAAGCATTTCTTGAGTTGTCTTCGGTCGCTTCATCAGAACCGAAATCACATCGCCTCGCAGCGAAGGGGTCATCGATGGCCAAGCTTCAATTAATACCGAAGCAACGTTTCCGGCGGTGGACTCCGCCAACGCGCGAACCACGCCAGTGGCCACCGCGGGCGGCATTTGTGGTGAGATCGATTCGATCAACGTTTCAATCGTCTCTTCGCTGCTCGGATCGAGACTGATCAAGTCACTTGCCGCTGCCACACGCTTCTTCGCGTCGACTTCGTTATCAGCAACTGTCGCAACCATACTCGCAGCAATCTCTGCTGCGTACTTCTTCAACTTTTCGCTGCCCCAGACCGACGCGAGTCGCACAAGCGAGCCGCGCGATTGCGCTGGCAATTCATCGATCAATTTTTCAAGCGTCGATTCACTCGCTGCTGAGAGTTTTGCCGTGCTGGTCTTTGGCCAACCCGCTGCGAGGCCTTCCACGATCGCTTCGAGCACTTTCGGGTTGCTAGCCGACAGACTCGCAAGCATCTTGTCGAGCTCTTCGGAACTCAGTTCGGAGCGCGCCAAGTGTTCAGCGACAACGCGAATCGACATCGCTTGTGCATCCGAGAGCTGTGCCGGCGCTTTCGATTCACCACCAACTTGTGCAACCAACAATGCCGTCAAGAAGTTGTCCGCATGCATTGCAGCGGCACAAATTAAACCATCTTGCAAGTAACGGTCGCTAACATAATCCGACGAACGCGAAGCCTCGGCCAGATCCTTACCAGCGGCTGCATCGGAGGGCTGATCAGCCAACGCCATCAGCGCGCCCAACTGCACTTGCTTGTCATCGTCCATCAGCAGTTTGGCGGATACCAAAGCTGCTGCGGATTCGGTTGCGGGAGGCAAGACCAAAGCCGCGTTGCGACGCACGCCGGGCGATTTGTGCTTCAATGCCGCCACAGCCGCATTGAAGGCTTCCCCAGTCGCTTTGTCCAAGGCTCCAATGCCCTTGAGCGTCCAAAGAGCGTGAATGGCGCCCGCGTTATTGCCGGTTTCATCCACGGCAGGGTCTGCGACTAACTTGACCAACGAACCGGTAACGTCTTGCTGCCCGCGCTCGACTAACAATCGTTGAGCATGACGGCGCCACAGTCGATTCGAGTGCGAGAGCGCTGCAACGAGCGTTTCAGGCTTGGATGCGTCAAGCTTAGGAGCCATATCTGCGCCAGCATGACCATCTTTACCATCGTAAACCAAACGGTAAATGCGACCATGTTTTT
>JBGSJB010000618.1:0-5462 GCA_041742175.1 Pirellulaceae bacterium | reverse complement strand
TGCATGGGGGCAGTTGCAGTGGAGATAACTGAAGTTCGAATCAAATTGATGGAGGAGTCGGAAGACCGCCTTCGTGCTTTTTGTTCTATCACCTTTGATGGATGTTTCGTTGTTCGAGATTTGAAGATCATTGAGGGCACGCAAGGTCCGTTCGTTGCGATGCCAAGTCGCAAGTTAACCAATCGCTGTTCGCGCTGTGGCAACAAGAATGCGATGCGTAGCAACTACTGCAATAACTGTGGTGTGAGATTGCGGGAGAGCCGCGATGCGCGCGATGAAGACACACCAAACAAGTTGTATGCGGATGTCGCGCATCCGATCAATCAAGCGTGCCGCGATTTGATTCAGCAGCATGTAGTGGCTGAGTACAGTTTGGAGTTGGAGCGAGCGAAGTTACCCGGTTACATCTCGCGTTACGACGATGCCTATGACGCTGGTGAGATCGGCGGCGATTATCAGGATCAACGGTTCGCGCGCGAAGATGAATCGCAGTTGAGGGGGCCGCATTTTCGAGCTCGAGAGTCTGGTTCCGAACGCAGCGAGAACGTCGCGCCGCGCCCTGAAAGTGGTTCCAGCGAATCGCCTGGGCAAAGCTAAATACCGCTTGTCTTTCTAATGCTCAAGCGTGGCGCAGGGCTGGTTTAAGGCTCAGCGGTTTCAACTTTGAGATCGTTTGGGAAGCCACTGAGTTGCAGCAGGCGCTGCGTCTCGTTCGTTAGAAACTTCACATCTTTAAACGGTTCGTGGCCTATATCTTGCCAAACAACGCGGCCGTTTTGATCCAGCAAGAACGTACCGTGCAACGGCAACTGCTCGAAGTCATCGAAGCAACGGAAGGCCTTGAAGGCGGTCAATTTTGCGTCGGCGTGCAGAGGAATGTCGATCGCTTTCGCATAGCGGCTTAAACCAGTCTTCAACGATTCGAGATTCTCCGAACTGACTGCGACCATTTCGACGCCAGCTTCGCGAAACTGCTTGGCGACTGGTGAAAAGGCATGCAGTTGTTCGATGCAGTGCAGGCAGCCGAAGCCGAGATAGAAAAACACAACCGTCGGTTTGCCTCGGAATTGCGATAGCGAAAATGGGCTGCCATCGACGTTTTCTACACGAATCTCGGGCGCAATGTATGGATGCCAACGGAAGGTCCCCAACGAATCCAAATCGGGTCGTTCGCCGATATCCGCAGCCGGTTCATACTCGGCAGCCCATTGAGTTGGGAAGCCTAACTCGATGGCCAACGGGCTCAGTCGAGCGAGCATCGGAGTTGAGAGGTCCGCCGTGCATGCCAGGTGTCGCAGTTCGTTGAACGCAGCTTTCGCGGCTTCGATGTTTCCCGCGCTCGAGAGAATCCAGGTCTTGGTCGCCCACGAAAGCACTTCATTGGGATTGGTTTTGATTTCTTTGTCGAGAATTTCGAGTGCCTTGTCGAGTTCGTTCGATTCGGCAGTCCATTCGGCTTTCAGCAATACATCCCAACTGCCCGCTTGATCGTAACGTTTCAACGCAGTCGGCCAGTCGCGAGAAACGGCAGCGACAGTCGCTTCGATCGCGGCGGTGGCTTGTTCGATTTTTTTGACAACTTCGTTTAGCTCTTTCTTCTTCTTTTCATCCTCGGATTCACGTCGCTTGCGATTCGCTTCCGCTTTCTTCTTGTCCGCTGCGGTTAACTTTTCCTTTTCACTCTCCTTCGCCGATTCTTCCGTTGCATACCCTACGTTGGATTCAACTTTTGCTTCGTCAATCTTTGCTTCTTCAACCTTTGCTTCTTCAACTTTTGACTCATCGTTTTTTGATTCGTCACCTTTTCGAGTGTCCTTCTTCTCTTTGTCTTCGGAGGTTTCTTTTGACGATGCTTTCAACTCATCGAGCTCTGCTTTGGTTATCGTCAAGCGATCGGCGAGTTCAGCGTTGATGGCTGTGAGGCGGTCTGCTTGATTGGTGAACGCGCAGGCGATGCCCAAGTGCCGTAGTCGTTCGACTTGCAATTCGGGTTCGTCGGTCGCTTCCAAGTACATCGTATCGGCCAGCTCGATCAGTTCGGGCCACAGCCGGTAACTCGAAAGAATCAGCAGCAGTCGTTCGCGACCATACTTGCTCGAGCCGCGACTGAGTGTGTTGTATTTCGGATGGCGCGGCAGTTCGAGCATATTCTTAGCCAAGTCGAGCGCAGCGGGAACGCGACCGATTTTCACCAAGTTGCGAATCAGCCATTCGTTGTTATGAGCGAAGTTATGAATCTGGTCGGGCATAACACGATCGCGCATCATGTGCGCATGATCAACTCGAGCCGACGCTTCTTGCTGCCATACCGCGTCTTGATAGCGATTCAGTTTTGAGTAGATGTGCCCGGGCATGTGCCACATGTGCGCGATTCCAGGCAAACTCGGACCTGCCATCGCAGCGCTGTGCAACGCCATCTCCGCGCGCTCGCGATCCCAGAGATGAATGCGAAAGTGATGTGCGGGGTGCATCGGATTCACATCGAAGACTTGCTGCAGTAGAGCGTTGATCGCTACGAAGCTGGTGATTGGCAAATCGTTGCGTTCGCCTGCCCCCAGCACGAGCGCTCGCAGGGCTTTCGCTTCGATGTCCTCCGGTGAATCCTCCACGATCTTTTCCAAGTCGCGAATGTACTTTTGTGCTCGAGCCTTCTTTTCAAGTTTCTTTCCGTCCTTATCTTTGTCGCGAAGGAAAGTGTCCAGAGCATCGATGTAGCGTTGTTCGTTGGTGGAGACCAGGTCGCGATGCTTGATCGCTTCTGCGATGAACTTGCGGGCGCGTTCGGGATTCGCTGTGTTCGCCATAGCCATACCCCAGTAGGTCATGGCGCATTGCGGATCAAGCACTGCCGCTTGACGGAACGAACGCTCGGCTTCGTAATACCAAAAACCGTGTAGCTGCGCTACGCCTTGATTAACAAATCGCTGCACCAAGTCGTCCGCGCAAGTCACTGGAAAGTGAACGTTGCCCATGCCGGGCATCAGATAAGCCGCTTGCCGTGGGCCTTCGTTGAAGACTTCGCCGTGCAGTGAATGCCCAGCTTCGACAGCCCCTGCGATGTCATGAGCCGCTTCGGTGACATGCGCCGGCGGTTCATCAGCACAAACAGTCGCAGTCAACACTATGGTCGCTATTGCAACGCATAGCAAGCTATGCGCGATGCGTGAGCTGCTTGCGATGCAAAGCGAATAAATTTGGCGAGAGTTGCGAGAGGAAGGTAAGGTGGTGATGGAATTGGAACGCGACAACGATGAATACATAAGTGCTGACCGTAGATTGGTTCGAAAGCGAAACTCGCCGTAAGGTTGGATGGGCTCTAGTTTAATCGAAAGCCGATTCTCGCGAGTGGAGATTCAAGCTTGAAAAAACGGAACTTCGAACCGCACATGGGCTGAAAGTGCAAATCGACTCTGGTACATTTTGCTGAGCCGCGCACATCTCGGCTCGCACATCGCTACTTTCCGTTCGTGTTTTCTGAAAGTTCCCTAATGTCATCGCCCAGCAACACTGCGGCTAACGAAAATCCAAACGACATTCAAGCACCGCATGAGGAGCGTGGGCTGGCGCTGCACTGGAAAATTCTGATCGGACTAATCGTTGGAGTTGCTTTAGGCGGTGCGGCTCGTTTTGCAATGCCGCCTGGCTCGGATGGCAAACCCGATGAACGTTTGAACTGGATCGCGACGAACATTGCTGAACCGATTGGCCAAGTTTTTCTGCGGTTGATCATGATGGCGGTCGTGCCGCTAGTTTTTTCAGCGCTGGCGCTGGCGGTGGTCGAACTGGGTGACCTTCGCAAACTGGGTCGCATGGGATTGAAGACGCTATTGCTGACCGTGATCTTTTCCGGTGCGTCGGTGATCATCGGTTTAGCTATGACCAACACAATTCGACCGGGCGCGCGAATTCCGGAAGCGACGCGCATCGAACTGAGCGAACGGTTTCAAGATCGCGCGCTGGCGACTGAAGCCAACGCGGCTAAAGCCAAATCGATGCGTGACAGTTTGCTGGACATTATCCCTAAGAATCCGTTGCAAGAGATGGTTGGCGCGATGGACGGCAGCTCGCCGGGGGGCGGCATGTTGGCAGTGATGTTTTTCGCTCTTGTTTTTGGGATAGCGATCACAGCCGCGGGACCGCGAACTGCGACTTTGGTTGCGTTGCTCGAAGGTGTCTACGACACAGTCATGGTTATTATTCAGTTTTCCATGCGGCTCGCACCGTTCGGAGTTGCTGGATTGGTGTTCGCGTTAGTTGCGTTGTTTGGCTTCGATATTTTGGCGAGTCTAGTATGGTATGTCGGCACAGTGGTACTTGGCTTATTGCTGCAGGCGACCGTGATTTACTCGATCGCGTTGTGGACGTTAGCAAGACGCTCGCCGATCGCTTTCTTCCGTTCGATCAGCGAAGCAATACTTACCGCCTTCGCCACCTCTTCATCGAGCGCGACGTTGCCTACAGCGCTCCGCGTGACCGAAGAGAAATTGGGGGTGACTCCGCAAACATCGCGATTTGTCTTGACCGTCGGCGCGACTGCAAACCAAAACGGAACCGCCCTTTACGAAGGCATTACGGTACTGTTTCTCGCGCAGGTGTTCGGTATCGAGCTGTCGCTTGCGGCCCAGGCGACGGTCGTGATGTTGTCGATTTTGGCTGGGGTGGGCACTGCGGGAGTTCCTGGCGGATCGCTGCCATTGGTTGTGATTGTTTTGCAGAGCGTTGGCGTTCCACCAGCGGGCATCGGCATCATCCTGGGTGTCGATCGCTTGCTAGATATGTGTCGCACATCTTTGAACGTCACCGGCGACATTGTGATCGCGGCTTGCGTCGACGGTCGGGATCGGCTCAAAGGCGAAATGACTGAGAACGCAAGTACTCACTCGTTGTAATCGGATTAATCGGACGATCAGCTCCGGTTGACTCAGGTTGATTCAAAGTCGTAACTATTCCCAAACAAGTTTCAGGTTGCTAAAGTTAGATTTAGCTGGCGCGTCCGGCTATCTCATCAAGCTTCCCAATTAATCCTCCTCAGCAGGTTGCTCATGTTTAGCTTTTCCGAAAGCAACGTATTGCGTTGGGTGCGTCTATTCACACTGTTTGTTGGCGCATTGGTATTACTGAACTGCCCTGCGATGGCCCAAGAGGCTGCGCCCGAACCAGCTAATGACATCAGCACGCTGTATTGGCTCGCCAAAGTCTCTGGGATCATTGGTCTGTTTCTATTTCTGGTTTCGATTTACTTCGTAACCGTTGTGATTCAGAATCTCCTGGTGCTGCGGATGTCAGTGGCTGCGCCGCCAGAAGTGGTTTCGACTTGCCAGGCTGCAATCGAGAACAAGAACGTCAACCAACTGATGGAGACGGTCAGTCAAGATGATTCTTACTTCAGTCAGATTCTGTTTGCGGGCTTGTCGGATCTTGGGTTCGGACTCGATGAAGCTCGCGATAAACTAGAACGCACC